>JAOXSB010000104.1 GCA_025800345.1 Mangrovicoccus sp.
GCTTGATAGTATCAAGCTTATTCAGCACATCACCAATGGCACATTGGGTCAGATCGCAATAGGGCGGGGCGAAAATATTCGGTCAGCCTTTTTCCCCATGCCTGCTTTGGCCAAGGCGCTGCCTTTGGTTGCGCATCACTGTTCCTGGACCGCGGGCGCGGGAGCGCCCAGCGATAATTCCCTTTAGTTCCGCCCGTTAAACCTGGTACGATTATGAAAACCTTTATCAAAACTCTCTCAAAAATTTTTCGCCCGCTCACGGTGGCGATGATCCTGTGTGTTGTTCTTGCGGGGCTGGTTTATTTCCTTGGGCATAAATTGGGCATGCGCGGGATCTATCCGTTCAAAGGCGATGGCATCCGGTTTTGGGTATCGCTTGTGCTGATGCTGATGGGCGCGATCCTGTTGATCGTGCATATCTGGCAATGGGTGGTGGCCTGGAAGGCGGGGCGCGAGCCCAAAGAGCCGCGCGAGCCCACCATAGAAGAGCTCGAAGCCAAGGCGATGGATGATACCTTTGCGGCGGCGGTGCGCATGATCCGCAATCGGTGGTCCGGCAAGGGGCGGCGCATCTATGGGCTGCCTTGGTATCTGATGCTGG
>JAOXSB010000105.1 GCA_025800345.1 Mangrovicoccus sp.
AGGGCCGGGCGCTCCATCAACAGCTCATGGGCACCGCTATCAAATTCCGCCAATTTTCCCTGGGGCCAAGATGGGGTGATCTGAGCGATGGGGGCGGGATCCACAATCTCTTCGGCGCTGCCCAATAGGCTGAGGCATGGAATGCCGGGATCTGTGATCCGGCGCAGGGCGCGGGTCTCGCGCAGTGCCTCGCGCAGCCAGGTAAGGCTCGGCCCGCCCAAGCCAAGACCGGGCTGGGTTTCAAGATGCGCCCGCATCCAGGCCAGCATCTCTGGGTCATGGGTCAGCAGATTGTCATCCGGGGGCGCTTCGAGCGGATAGGGTGTGCGGCCCGAAGAGGGCACCATGAGACGGCCCAGCCCGCTATGATGGGCCAGATGGCTGACCCCCCAGGCGGTGGCGCGGGCCAGCATGGGCAGCTTGATCCCCCACATGGGGGCGCTGAACACCGCGCGAGTGACCGGCAGGCCTGAGACCACCGAACGCAGCCCAATCGCGCCGCCCATGGAATGGGCCAGCAAATACCACGGTTTGGGTGCGCCGATCTCTTCGGCCCAGGCGATCAGGCTTGCCACATCCATTTGGTAATCGGCAAAGCGGCCCACATGACCCACCAATGGGTCCGGCAGCAACCGATCAGAGAGCCCTTGGCCTCGCCAATCCAGTGACAGGCTGCTCAATCCGATCTCGGCAAGCCGCGAGGCGGCTTCGCCGTATTTCTCAATATATTCCGTTCGCCCGCTGAAGATAAACACAGTGCCCTTGGGCCCGTGCCCCAGCCGCGCCAGGCGTAAACGCACCCCGTCTGCCGTCTTGCTCCAGATCGCCTGGGCCCCTTGCGGGGCGCGGGCTCCGGCGGCGTCAAACGGGGCGACGTGAGCCATTAGCCCAGGGCGGAGCCCAGACGCATGGCCGCGCCCATATCGCCATCAATGGCGAGTTGGCCGGACATGAACGCGCTGGTGGGGTTCATTTCGCCGTCCATGATGGCTTGGAAGGTCTCGGTGCTGGCGGTCATGGTAACGTCTGCATCTTCGTCGCCAGCGCGCACGCCGCTGCTATCGACCATGATGGCACCTTCGTCTTTGATGACGAATTTCGCGCTGCCGTCGAACCCATCTCCCAGTTTTTCTGCCAGTGCTGCGACGGCACCTTCGATCACATCGCTCATATTATGTCCCTTCCCTGGTAAAACGCGCTTCGCCTTTTGCTAAGGCTGCGCTACGTTTCGCATATGAAACAGGGCCGTCAACAGATCAAATTATTCGTTACGTCGCTTTGTGCCGCAGTTTTATTACCAGGCCTGATCTTGGCCCAAGAGCCAGGGGCGGATTTGGATGCGCTCTATGAGCGGCTGCGCGATCCCGAGACCCGCAATTGGGAAGCGGTAGAAGACGATATTTGGCAGATCTGGGCGCAATCGGGATCAGAGGCCATCGATTTGCTGTTCCGCCGGGGCCATCAGGCCATGGAGCAAAAGGATTTGCCCGCCGCAGTGGATCATTTTTCGGCAGCGATTGATCACGCGCCCGAGTTTGCCGAGGCCTATAATGCGCGGGCCACTGTGTTTTATGAGATGGAGCGCTTTGGCTTGTCTTTGGCCGATATCGAGATGACTTTAGCGCTTAATCCGCGCCATTTCGGGGCGATGACCGGGCTGGCGCTGATCCTAGAATCTTTGGACCGGCCGGATGAGGCATTGCGTGCTTATCGCGCGGTGGCCGCTATACATCCGCATCAGCCCAACGTAAAAGAAGCCATCGAAAAGCTAGAGCAGCAGCTGCAAGGCACCGTGCTTTAGCAAGATCAGGGGCGCGGCGGCGGCCCTGGTAACCAAGGGGTCACATATGGCGGGCAATGCACGCGTCGAAGCGGTTCTCGGCCCGACCAATACCGGCAAGACCCATTACGCGATCGAAAGAATGCTGGCCCATCGCACGGGGGTGATCGGGCTGCCGCTACGGCTGCTGGCGCGCGAGGTGTATGACAAGGTCAAAGCTTTGCGGGGGCCTTCGGTGGTGGCGCTGGTCACGGGCGAAGAACGCATCGTGCCTGAGCGCGCGCAATATTGGGTCTGCACGGTCGAGGCGATGCCTGTGGGCATTGGCGCCGATTTCCTGGCGGTGGATGAGATCCAGCTTTGCGCCGATCCCGAACGCGGGCATGTGTTCACCGACCGGTTGCTGAATGCGCGCGGGCTGCATGAGACCTTGTTTCTTGGGGCCTCCACCATGCGCAGCGCCATCGCAGCCCAGGTGCCTGGGGTGCAGTTTCACACCCGCGAGCGATTCTCTGAACTGATCTATGCCGGGGCGAAAAAGCTCAGCCGGATGCCGCCGCGCTCGGCCATTGTCGGGTTCTCGGTGGAAAATGTTTATGCCATTGCCGAGTTGTTGCGGCGTCAAAAAGGCGGTGCGGCGGTGGTGATGGGGGCGCTGAGCCCGCGCACGCGCAATGCGCAAGTCGAACTCTATCAAAATGGCGAGGTGGATTACCTGGTGGCCACCGATGCCATTGGCATGGGGCTGAACCTTGATATTCGCCATGTGGCCTTTTCGGCTTTGGCCAAATTCGACGGGCGGCGCATGCGGATGTTGCAACCCAATGAGCTGGCCCAGATTGCGGGCCGGGCCGGGCGGCACACCCAAGATGGCAGTTTTGGGGTCACCGGCGAGGCGCGCCCGCTGGAAGATGGCTTGGCCGAAGCCATCGTTGAAAACCGCTTTACCCCGGTGAAAAAGCTGCAATGGCGCAATTCCCGGCTGGAATTTGGCCATATTGGCACGCTGATCGCCTCGCTTGAGGCGCGCACCGAGGATGAATGGCTCAGCCGCGCCCGCGAGGCCGATGATCTGATGGCGCTAAAAACCGCGGCGGCAGACCCCGAGATCGCCGGGCGGCTGCGCGGGCCCAAAGATGTGCGCTCGCTTTGGGATGTGTGCCGAATCCCCGATTTTCGCGGCATCTCCCATCAAGAGCATGCTGGGTTGTTGCAGCAGATTTTCTCGTATCTGCATGATCTCGGGCGCATCCCGGATGATTGGTTCGCGCGACAAGTAAAACGCATTGATCGCAGTGAAGGCGATATTGATGCGCTCAGCAAAAGATTGGCCTTTATCCGCACATGGACATATGTCGCGCAGCGACAGGGGTGGTTAGATGATGAAAGCCATTGGCGAGAGGTCACGCGCGCTGTAGAAGACCGCCTGTCGGATGCGTTGCATGCACGATTGACCCAGAGATTTGTTGACCGGCGCACATCTGTGTTGCTGCGGCGGTTGAAGCAGAAGGAGAGCCTTGTGGCCGAGGTGAACGACAAAGGCGAAGTGACCGTAGAGGGTCAATTCGTCGGACGGCTGGAGGGATTCCGCTTCAGCCAAGATCAGGCGGCAACACCGGACGAGGCGAAAACCTTGCGCCAAGCCAGCCTTGCGGCTTTGGCCCCGGAATTCCACCTGCGGGCAGACCGGTTCTATAACGCGCCCGATACCGAGATCGACTATACCGAACAGGGTGGTCTGATGTGGGGCGAACATGCGGTGGGGCGGCTGGTGGCCGGATCCGAGCCGCTCAAACCCCAGGTCAAAGCCTTTGTGGATGACGAGGCGGGTGCGGATGTGGCGCAAAAGGTCGAGCGCCGCTTGCAACATTTCATTGATCGCAAGATCGCCGCGCTGTTCGAGCCGCTTTTGGCGCTGTCCGGCGACGAAGCCCTCACTGGGCTGAGCCGTGGCTTTGCGTTCCAGATGCTCGAAGCTCTGGGCGTGGCCCCCCGTGATACGGTGGCCTCTGATGTGAAAGCGCTGGATCAAGAGGCCCGTGGCGCGCTGCGCAAACATGGGGTGCGCTT
>JAOXSB010000115.1 GCA_025800345.1 Mangrovicoccus sp.
GACCTTAATGCCGTTGCGGATAAGGATCTCTACCGCCCAATGGGTCAAGGACAGGCCATCTTTGGCCGCCATCTCCGGGCATGGGGCATAGGCTTTGACCAAACCCTGCTCGCAGAAATGCAGCATCGCATCATCCTCTAAGGCCAGAGCATGGCGTTCGCGATACCAATTTTCGTCAAGGATGGCGGCGATCCGCGCTTGCTGGGCCGCATCAACCCCATTGGGTGCCAAGCTCAATGGCGAGCTGCGATCCCCCAACACCCGCCCAAATTTTTGGGTTTCAACCGCCCGGCGCGTCTTTCGAGACCCGAAAAACAGTGAAATCGCCCGGTGGAAGGGCTCACCCTGGACCAAACGGTAGCGACGCTTCAGCGATACGGCAAAGCCCAAACCCTGTCCCCTCCTACAGGTGGTTTCAAGTTTGGATTATTAGCTGACTCAGAGCCCTCATGTGAAGCGCCCAGACGTGAGGTTTTTCGCATTTATTAAGATTGAGTTAAATTTTTCGCCGCGCCAAAGACACGGCAAACGCCTCTCATTACCTCATTTATCACGGATATTCTCGGGCTTTTCCCATGTTTATCCATTCATATAGCCAATGAATTGGTTTGGCGCTGTCCACGCCAGGCCGTATCCGCGACCATCGCCCAATCCGATACTCGGCAAACACGCTGCCTTGGCCAGCGGTTCCAAGCGATGTCGCAACTCCGACAATGTTGCTGAACATCACGATTATTGTCGCTTTGCGCCCCAGGCGCAAAAACTTAACACCCTCATAAATCACAATAAATCTTGGCGCGCTTTTTGTTGAGCCTTTTGCTCAAGGAGAACGCTCATGCAAACAGATGCACCATTTGAAGGGATCGATTTCGGGGCTGTCCCCGATGCGGTCAATGACTTGCTGCAACAGGGCGTTCTGGCCCATCGCACAGATAAGCACGCAGCAGATGCGCTGTTCCGCCAAGCGCTTGCGCTCGACCCATCTGCCCTGCCCACATATTTCTGCCTGTATAAGATCCATACCTATGCTGGCCGTTTGCCCGAGGCCCGCGCCATGGCAGAAGAAGGCCTGCAAGAAGCTGCGCGCCAGGCCGGGTGGAGCGCGGATTGGCGTGACTGGTGGCCCGCCCCAACAGGGCCCCATGATCCCGGGCGCTTCGCACTTTACACTTTAAAAGCACTTGCCTTTATCGCCTTGCGTCAGGGGGACATCAAAGAGGCCGAAGAAATCCTTGCAGGGTTGGCCGTGCTGGACCCATTGGGCGAGGTTGGCTGGATGCTGGTGGCCAAAATGGCTGAAAGCTGCGCCGCATGAAGCTGACCATCGAACGGGCGCATCTGGATCTGCTGGTGGACCGCTTTGCAGATCTGGAACATTTGCGCAGCCAGTTGCGTTTGGGCGAACGCGCGGTGGTGGAAATCACGGACCTGTCCCAAGAGCAATGCGATTTTCTCGTCGATCTCTATCGCGGCGCCGGGTCTGATCACCAAATCCAAGCCGCACAAATCATCACCCTGCGCGGGGTGATGGAAGAGCCGCGGAAAATCTATGGCGGGGAAGAGCTAGAAGATTTCATGGTAGATCTGGCGCGCTATCTCACCAGCGACGCCATTCGCGGTTGGCTGTTCAGCAATGACATCTCG
>JAOXSB010000122.1 GCA_025800345.1 Mangrovicoccus sp.
AGATAGCCCGCCCAGACCCCGAACCGCCCCGAGGCAAATTGCTTGATCTTAGAGGCGCGCAAAGTGCCATAGCGCGAGATATGCTCGCCCCCTTCGCCGGAATTGGACATGCCCCCGGCCATATTCGTGCCATGGGCCACCGCTTCATGGGCCGAGGCCACCAGCGCCCCATGGGACATCGCCCCCGAAGCCAGCCGCGGGGTGATTTCCGAGGCCGGTTGCACATCGGCCAAAGCGATGGGTTCGGACGCAGGGCGCAGGCGCGAGATATAGTCCAGCGCCCAGCCAGATGCCGTGATCTGCAAAACCCCATCGCTGATGCTCTGATCGGTGATCTCAGCGCCAAAACGGGCGATCAGGCTGCGGCGCAGGGCATCGAGCCGCCCAATATCCCCCGCTTTCGGGCCGGTCAGGCGCAGCGCGAATACCCCATCGCCCTGATCTTCAACCTTCAGACCCCGGATCACGAAATCCCGATTGCCCTGGCGATTGAACAGCATCATCTCGCGCTGAATATCGGCAATATCCTCATGGAAAGTGATATCTGCCGGAAAGGCCAACACATCGCGCAGCGCCGCCGGGCGGGCCTGACGTTCCTGGGCCATCATCTGGCTGAAACTGCGATAGCCCGGCGTGATGGTGAAGCCATCAATGGCCGCTTTCGACAATTTGTCGAAGCTGGTGTTCACATAGCCATCATCGCTGATGCCAAAGGCATCATCCATCTGGCGCAGGGTCATCAGCCGCAGCGGATCAATCTCGCCGTCATCGCCAGCAAAGGTGATCGGTTCCTCGGTCAGATCCACAAAGCCGCGCACGGCGGCGGTGCCATAGCTATGGCCCGCCCCTTCCGAGCGTTCTTTGAACAGCCCCAGCATGGGCACATCCTCATTGCCTTGAACCTGCAAGGCGCGGGCATGCCAATCGGCCACTGATTGCGCGATGGTGGCAAAACCAACACCGCCCACAGGGGTGTTCATATTGGGCAGGTATTTCGCAAAGACCCGATCATTGGTGTCTAGGAAATTGGGCTCGAAAAACTCGCCGCCCGAATAGCTTTCCACGGTGCAAAGACCCACTTTGCCCATGGTTTTCATCAGCGCTTTCTCGGCCGCTTTTTGGAATTTGTAGAAGGCTTGCGTGGCCTCTTCGCCCTCGCCGAAAAGCTCTTCGGCGCGCAAGCGCACGCCCACCGGATAGACCGCCGCCGCGCCAAAGCCCAAAGCGCAAGCGATATGATGCGAGGATACGATCTGCCCGCTTTCCACCACCAGCGAAAGCTTGAACCGCAGCCCCTCTTCGATCAGCCGCTGATTGATGGCCGAAACCGCCAGCGTCATGGGCAGCGGCGCGCGCGTGCGGGTGACATTGCGATCACTGATAATGGCAATGCCCCCATGATTGCGGGCAAATTGCACGATCTCTTCGGCAACCTGGTCCAGCGCTGCCTCGAGCGCGGCTTCATTGGCGGGGCCATCCGACATCACCGGCGCATAAAGCATATCGAACCGCGCGACCGGGGTGTGATCTTGGGCTTGAATGCGCAAAATCTCGGCCATGCGCAGGATCGGCGAATTGATCACGATTTGGCGCGAGCGCGATTGGCCAAGATGGGGCTTTTCCCCCAAAGCCACGCGCAAGGTCATGCCATCGGCTTCGCGGATGGAATCCAGCGGCGGGTTGGTCACTTGGGCAAAGCGCTGGCTGAAATATTTCGCCATGCCGCCTTCGTTATCCGACAGCGCATTGATCGCATTGCCGTAACCCATGGCCGAGACCTTCTCGACTCCGGTTTGCAACATGGGATCCATCAGGAATTTGAAGCTTTCCTGGTTATGGGTATAGGCCACATAGCGCGCGGGGCGCTCCAGATCGCCCTCATAACGGCGCGCGGCGCGTTTGGGATCGGCTTCCGCCGCGGGCAAATCATCCACATTGATCCGGGCCGCGTCCAAAAGCGCAGGGTAATCTGCCTTGGCCGCGAGCATCTCTAGCGCGTCTTCGGTGCGGTAAAGCCTGCCCTCATCGTGATTGTAATAGATCATCCCGCCCGCTTCGACCCGGCCCCGGCGCAGCACGGTTTCAGGGGGAAAGCTGATCTGCCCGGCCTCGGACATCACCGCGAGATAGTCACTGGTTTCTACCGAGCGCAGCGGGCGCAGACCCAGCCGGTCAAGCCGCGCGCCGATGATATTGCCATCGCCAAAAACCAGCGCCGCAGGGCCGTCGTTTTTCTCTTCGGACAGGGAAAAGAATTCCAGCATCGCGCGCACTTGCGGTGAAAGATGATCATCATTTTCCCAAGCGGGCGGCATCATTGCCACCACGGCGGTGACCAGATCCAAGCCTTCTTCAAAGACCCGCCCATTGAGCGTTTGATCGAGGCGGCAGCTATCAGATTGGCCCTTGGGGCGGATAATGGCGGTGTTGCGCGCCAAAGCAATCGCCGCCTCGCTCAGGCGGTTTTTCTTATCGGTGTTGAGCTCGCCATTATGGGCCATCAGCCGGAACGGTTGGGCCATGGTCGGGTGCGGATCGGTATTGGTGGAAAACCGCGTGTGGAAATACATGGTATGGACGCTGTGATCACCATCACAGAGATCCTTGAAATAGGGGATGATCTCCCAAGAGTTCAGACGGCCTTTGAACACCTGCATGCGTGCGGACAGGGAAAGCGGATACATCCCTTCAAGCGCAGGATCCGTATAGGCCGTGGCTTCGATCGCCAGCAGGGCTTGATGGATCGCGCGATCCAGACCTGCACCGCGCAGATCTTTGGGGGCAGCGAAAATCCATTGGCGGATCGGCAATTGGCATTTCACCGCGCGTGGGCCAATGGCGCTGTTATCCACCGGCAGATCGCGCATGAGCAGGATCTCGAACCCGGCTTCGGCAAGCTTTTCGTCAATCAAAGCAACCGCTTGATCGTGACAGGTGGGATCGGCGGGCATGAAGAAATTGCCCACCCCAAACCCCCCGGCTTTCAGGCTTTGCCCGGTGAGTTTTTCAAAAAAACCAATGGACAGATCCACTGAAATCCCCGCCCCGTCCCCAACACCTTCGGAGGACATGCCGCCGCGATGGGGCACCGCACAAAGCGCTTCATGACCTTTGAGCAATAGATCATGGGTTTGCTGCCCATCTTTGCGGGTCAAAAAGCCAACGCCACAAGCGCTGTGTTCTAGGGTCGGGTCATAAAGCCCAGTGTTCTGAGACGTATCGTTCAATGCGCCAGCCTTTGGGAGCCCAAGGCAACACTCCGGTGGTCCGGATTGCGATGGGTTACATAGGTTTCAAGGAAGTCTGGCCGGGAGGCGTGCCGATGGGTGGCGCCTATTTGCTCGACAGCTCAGGTTCTTAGCGCGAAAATCGTGCCAGATCAAGCCGGGCGTCTCGCCGCCCTGGCCAGAACCTTGCGCCACTTTTGCCAAGGGCCCAGGCAATGGGACCGGGTGGCAAGGCAAGACCCGGCCATGCGGTTTGGGCAAGGCCGGGCCGGTGGTTCGCTGTGATTACGGAGCTTTTGCAAGCTCTTCGGTAAGGTCATATGCGCGGGATTTCAGATCGAAACGTTCCAGCAGCAGCTGTTGCAATGCGATCATATTGGCCTGATAGGCCTCAAGCGTCATATCCTGATCACGCAGGAAATGCCCCTCTGCGTCGATGCCCGACACCATTTTGCCATCGGGCATGGCCGGGCCAAAGCCGATGAGATCGTTGATCGCGGTGGCGGTGTCGCCCAGATCCTGTTTGCCGGTTTGCAGCGCCATGGCAAAGCCTTTCAGCTCGCCCCAATGCTTGGCGTAATAGCGCAGGGCTTTCTCGGGGTTTTCGCCGGATTTGAGCTTGTCGATATCCCCATGCACCGCGCCGGCATATTTGAACGCGGCCTCTGCGATCACCTTTTCCCAATTGCTGGCAATGATGGCTGCATAGT
>JAOXSB010000135.1 GCA_025800345.1 Mangrovicoccus sp.
GGCCGCGATCTGCCTCTTGGGGGCTTGTGGTGGCGATGCGTTCCGCATTGCACCGGTCGCCTCGCCCAATCTGTCGAAAACCTATGTGGGCGCGGAATATGGCACTGCGGGCAATGACAGTTATCGCGAATTTCGCAGCGGCCAGATTGGCTGCCCTGAACTGGCCCGCCGGGGCTGGTCCAATGAAGATCTCTTTGCTGCGGGCTGCCCTGCCTATTGATCACGGCGATGATCCGGCCTGACAAAGGGCGATAGCCCCCGGCAAGAATAGTCGCGGCGCTTAGGATCCCGCCGCGGCCTCTGCAATGGCTGGGCGGATCGTGTCTTCCAGAACTTTTTGCGTGATCGGCCCTGCAAAGCGCAGCCGCACCACCCCGTCGCCATCAATCACATAGGTTTCCGGCACCCCGTAAAGGCCCCAATCGAGCGCCATGCGCCCAGAGCTATCAGCGCCCATAGCCGCATAGGGATCCCCAAGCTCTTGCAAAAACGCGAGCGCCTTGGGGGCTTTGTCTTTGTAATTCACCCCATAGATGGTGACGCCTTCCGCAGCGAGCTGCTCTAGCTGGGAATGTTCCACCCGGCAGGGGGCGCACCAACTGGCCCAGAAATTCACCAGCTTCACCCCAGGCGCGCGCAGGGTCGCGTCATCAAAGGGCGCGGCCTCGCCCAATTGGCTCAGCACCACCGCGGGCGCGGCTTGCCCGGCGCGGGCCGATGGCAAGGCATCTGGATCGTCGCGCTGCATGCCAAAATAGAACAGCAATGCAAGACCGGCGAACAGCACCGGAGGCAGTGCCGCGAGAGGGGAGAATTTAGCCATTCTGCTTGCGCCTTTGTTCCAATTCCCGCAGCCGCGCGCGCACCGCTTTGGCGCGCCGCCAGCTGAGCCCGACCAGTATCGCGATCAGCCCCAGCGAAACCAGATAGGCCGAGACCACTTCGAACGCGTATTTTCCCAGATCAGGCATCATGCGAGACGCTCCCGCGCCATCAGCGCCCGCAGCCGGCGGGCGCGAATTTCCGTGCGGGTGCGCAGCAGGACCAGGGCCAGGAACAGCAGCACAAATCCGGCGATCGAAACCAGAAGCGGAAAGTAAAACACGTTCGAGATGTTTTCCTCTTTATCCAGGGAAAGCGTCGCCCCTTGATGCAGGCCTTGGTTCCAAAACAGCACCGCATAGCGCGATAGCAGCGCGAAGACCGATCCCACCAGGCACAGCACACTGGTCAGATCTGCGGCGGTGTCAGGATCCTCGATCGCTTCCCACAGGGCGATATATCCCAGGTAGAACAGGAACAGGAACAAAAAGCTGGTCAGCCGCGGATCCCAAACCCACCAGGTGCCCCACATGGGCTGGCCCCAGATCGCGCCGGTGGCCAGGGCGATCACGGTAAAGGTCGCGCCCACCGGGGCCGCGGCCCGGGCGGCCAGAACGCTCACATGGTGGCGGCGGATAAGCCAGATCAGCGAGGTCACGAGCATCATGATCCACGCATTGATCGCCATCAGGGCCGCGGGCACATGCAGATAGATGATTTTTACAGTGGCCCCTTGGCGGAAATCATCCGGGGTGAAAAAGAACCCCCAGACCAGGCCCACCACCAGGCAAAGCACGCTAAGACCCGCCACCCAAGGCAGGCTGACTTGCGAGAGCTGCATAAAGCGCTTTGGATTGGCAAATTCCCAGATGGATTTCATAGCTATTGACCTAGGCTAGAAGGGCCACGAGGCGCAAATCACTAGCACGTTCTGAGCTCAACGAAGATTGACGCGGATTGCCGCAGCAGCGGCAAAGGGCATGATCGCCAGGCTCGCCAAAGAGATCCCGGCCAGCAATGGCAATGCCGCGCCAATGGCCAAACCTTCGGCCCCGCGCCGGGCAATTTCCGCCCCAAAAATCAAGCTGGGCACATAGAGCGGCAGCACCAATAATGACAGCAAAAGCCCGCCCCGCTTGAGCCCCACAGTCAGCGCCGCGCCAAAGGCCCCAATGGCGGACAGCGCCGGGGTGCCAAGCGCTAGGCTGAGGGTCAGCCAGCCATATCCCGGCACGGGCAAGTTCAACAGCACCCCCAAAACCGGCGCGGCGAGCACCAATGGCAACCCGGTGGTGAGCCAATGGGCCGCAGCTTTCATCAGCACCACGCCTTCAAGCGGGATCGGCGCGGTGGCCAAAAGATCCAGCGAGCCATCTTCCCAATCCAAGGCCAAAATCCGGTCCAGCGACAGCAAACAGGCCAGCAAAGCGCCCAGCCATAAGATCCCCGGCGCGATGCGCCCTAAAATGCTGGTATCGGGGCCGATGGCAAAGGGCACCAACACCACCACGATCAAAAAGAACGAAAGCCCCAGGCCAAAGCCGCCGCCGGCACGCATGGCCAAGGCCAAATCTCGGCGCAACACTCCGATCATAGAAAGGCCTCGTCGAAATCATCCGCGCCTGGCTCTGGCAAGCGCGCGCGATAGGGGGCCAGATCCAGGCTTTCGGCCTCAAACCCCAAATCGATATGGGTGGCCATCAGCGCCGCGCCGCCTTGGGCGCAATGGCGCTGCACCGCTTTGGCAAACAGCGCTGTGCTCTCTGCATCCAAAGACACCGTTGGCTCGTCCAGCACCCAAAGCGGACGCCCGGACACCGCCAAACGCGCCAGGCCCAAACGGCGCTTTTGCCCCGCAGATAAGGTGCCCGCGAAACGATCTGTCAAACGCTCTAGATCAAAGGCGGCCAAAGCCGGAGCCAGATCTTTGGTGCCAAACACCCCAGCCCAAAAGCGCAGGTTTTCGGTGACCGTAAGCATGGCTTTGATCCCATCGGCATGGCCCGCATAAGCCACCGCATCCGGGGCCAGATCAACCTGGCCCGCCAGGGGCGGCTGCAAGCCTGTCACCGTGCGCAATAGGGTGGTTTTGCCAATACCATTGGGTCCGCGCAGCACCAGGGCCGCGCCCGCGCTTAAGCGAAAGGACAGGTTTTCGAGGATGGGCACTCCCCCGCGCGCGCATGCAAGCCCAGACACCGTCAACATGGGCCGGGCTTAGCGCGCCCAGATTGGAAGGAAAAGCCCCGATCCTAGACCGGCAGCGCCGCAAGCCCCACCCGGCGGCCTTCGCTGAGCAAGATATTATATGTGCGGCAGGCCGATGGGCTGGACATCGGGTCGATCCCGATCCCGGCCTGCTCGATCATTTGGCGAAACGCTTGCGGGGGGTGGGCGATTTCGGCCCCGGTGCCCAATAGCAGCACATCAATCTGCCCGGCGGCGCGGCCCAAATCCCCCAGATCCTCATAGCCGCCCCAGAGCTTAGGGGTGTTTTGCAGCAGCAATAGCCCGCCCTTGATCACCCCATGGCCAACCCGGAAAAACCCGGGCCCATAGCCGGTGACGGGCAATTGCGCGCCAAAATTCATCTCGGTGAATTGCATCAAAGCCTCAGCTGCTATCCCTCCGGTTCCCTGAACCAGAGCCCAGTTCGCAAAAAGGTCAAGGTCTATCGACAAGCATTTGCAAATAGGGAGGAAAATGGTGGGTGATGAGAGGCTCGAACTCCCGACATCTTCGGTGTAAACGAAGCGCTCTACCAACTGAGCTAATCACCCGCCGAGGAGGCTGCATAAACCGGAAGCGGCGCGGGGTGTCAAGGGTCTGCGCCCGTTGACAGGCAGGTTTTTTACACGGCCTAATTCAGCAAGGTTTTTTGTTCAGCCGGAGGCCCTATGCGCCCTGTTTCTATTGCCCTGCCCGCTTTGATCCTTGCCGCCATTTCTGGGCAGACCGCCCATGGCGATAGCCCCAAAACTGCGGTGATTTCCGCCTTTCCCCCCGAATGGGAGGTGCTGCGCAACAATGTGGCCGGGGCCGAGGAAACGGTGATCAATGGCAATCGCTTCATCACCGGGCAGCTTGCCGGGCAAGAGGTGGTGCTGTTTCTTAGCGGGATTTCCATGGTCAACGCCGCCATGACCACGCAATTGGCGCTGGATCATTTCGATATTGGCCGCATCATCGTGTCTGGCATCGCGGGCGGGGTCGATCCATCGCTCAATATCGGCGATGTCACCGTGGTGCCGCAATGGGGGCAATATCTCGATAGTATCTATGCCCGCGACACCGCCGATGGCTATGCCCTGCCCCCTTGGATGCCCTCGGACTTCCCCGGCTTTGGCATGATGTTTCCCCGCAATATCGAGGTTGTTTCACAAAGCCGCCCCGATCCGGAACCGCAATTTTGGTTTCCGGTGGATGCAGAGCTTTATGAAACCGCGCTGGAACTTGGCGGGGCGCTAGATCTGGCTCAATGCAGCGCGGCCGATGCGTGTTTGAGCACACAGCCGCGTCTGGTGGTTGGCGGCAAGGGCGTCTCGGGTGCCGCTTTCGTGGATAATGCGGCCTTTCGCGATTATGTGTTCGAAACCTTCGAGGCCCGGGTTCTAGATATGGAATCGGCGGCGATTGCCCATGTGGCCCAGGCCAATGAAGTGCCCTTCATCGCCTTTCGCTCGCTCTCGGATTTGGCCGGCGGCGGCGATGGCGAGAATGAGTTACCGATTTTCTTTGAACTGGCTGCAAATAACGCTGCGCATGTGGTGATGAGCTATCTCACCCGACTTCACCCTGTTACAGAGGGGATGGAGACTGAGGAGGAAAATGGTGGGTGATAAGAGATTCGAACTCCTGACATCTTCGATGTGAACGAAGCGCTCTACCACTGAGCTAATCACCCGCGCCGGAGGCAGATACAAAAGCTGCCCCGGGGCTGCAAGGTGAAAAGAACACAGATCGCAAAGTTATTTGACAGCCGGTTGTAGTTGCGAAGCATTCTCATATATAGCAGACCTTCTTACTAACAGATCACGAGGTCACTTACGAAGACAATGGACATGACCAAACTGCCAAAGCTCTTTCGAGTAAGAACCGAGGAAGACCTTGATCGCATCCCCTTTCAGAACGGGATGGCGGCTGTTGAGGTGCCCGCCGATCTTTTGGACAAGCTTGAGCTCAAGCATCATGATCGCGGCGACAGTTTGCGTCTGCGCGATTTGGAACGCTCGATCCGGGCCAATGGGTTTCAGCCGGTAGAGCCGATCACAGTTCGAATCGGGCGTCGCGGGCGCTGGATCGTGATCAATGGCGGCCATCGCTTAACCGCAGCGCAGCACATCATGGGCGAATTTTGGTCCAATCTCTTCGGCAAGAAAGTAAAAAATTTCTACTTTATCCTTTTCACCAATCCAGAAAGCTGGTCCAAAACCGACCGCCCTATAGGGGTGAAAAAGGATAAGGGCCGCCCAGAAGACTTTGATGCAAGCCGCGAAGCCTGGGAACGCTCAGAATTGCGGCGCAATACCACCTCATAGAGTGATTTCCCGCCGACCTTTCCGTCAATTCTTACCCGCGCATTGTTTGCCCTTGGGCTGTGACCTATACGAAGAGTTGACCAATCGCCCATAAAGATTTAGTTGCCGGACAAAAATTAATTACCTATTTACCCTTGTCTCAGCACTTATTCCCGACGCCCCCCTGGGTGGGCATGCATTTGTACCAATCCAGCGGGTGGGCCGTACATGGTCTTGGATCTCCCAGCCCACAGGCGTTGGGATTGGAAATTGAGCTTCGAAAAGTCAGTGAAAAACAATGAAAATTGACGAAATTGATCGAAAAATTTTGGCGCTTCTACAGGAAGACGCCTCCATGGCGCTTGATGCATTGGGCGCCGCTGTGGGATTGTCGCGCAACGCTTGCTGGCGGCGTGTGAAAGCCCTGGATGCGTCGGGGGTGATCCGCAAACGGGTAACCTTGCTCAGCCCGGAAAAACTTGGCGTTGGGTTGATGGTCTTTATCAGCGTTAAAGCAGGCAGTCTGGACGCGGCCTGGCAAGAGACCTTCCAAAAAGAAGCCCGCGCCATCCCTGAGGTTTTGGGCGTCTATCGCCTTTCGGGCTCTCCAGAATATCTGTTGCAGGCGCAGGTGGCCAATGTGGAAGGCTATAATCTGATCCGCCAAAGACTGGTGGACAAGACCTCGCCCAGCGAAGTGAATGCGAGATTCGTGCTTGAGGAAGTCAAAAACACCCGCGCATTGCCAGTTTGAGCCTTCAAAGGGCATTTTGCGCAACAAAACTTCCCCCCGCCCCATAAAGCGTTGTTGCGACGGAACGGCTTGGGCAAAAATCCGCGCCCAAAGGGGAAAAGGGCTGGCCTTCTGCGTCGCAGCACCCTAGGTGCGCCGCAGCATAATCGAAAGGCCGCGCCCCATGGACCTGCGCAATATCGCCATCATCGCCCATGTCGACCACGGAAAAACAACGCTCGTGGACGAATTGCTCAAACAATCGGGCGCGTTCCGTGAAAACCAATCGGTGGCCGAACGCGCCATGGATAGCAATGATCTGGAGCGCGAGCGCGGGATTACCATCCTTGCCAAAGCCACCAGCGTGGAATGGAACGGCACCCGTATCAATATCGTGGACACCCCCGGCCACGCGGATTTCGGCGGCGAAGTGGAACGCATCCTGAGCATGGTGGATGGTGTTGTGCTGCTGGTGGATGCCGCTGAAGGCCCCATGCCCCAGACCAAATTCGTGACCTCCAAAGCCCTCGCCCTGGGCCTGCGCCCCATCGTCGTGCTCAATAAAGTGGACAAACCCGATGCAGAGCCTGATCGGGCTTTGGACGAGGTGTTTGATCTTTTCGCGACTTTGGACGCTGATGATGAGCAGCTTGATTTCCCCTCGCTTTACGCCTCTGGGCGCAGCGGCTGGGCCGATACCGAGCTTGACGGCCCGCGCAAGGATCTCTCGGCGCTGTTTGATCTGGTGGTCAAACATGTGCCCGCCCCGAAACAGCTGGAAAACAGCGATCAGCCCTTCCGCATGCTGGCCACCACTTTGGGCGCGGATCCTTTCATCGGGCGCATGCTCACGGGCCGGGTGGAAAGCGGCACGTTGAAAACCGGCGCGACCTTGAATGCCCTGACCCGCGAAGGCGACCGGGTGGAGCAATTCCGCGTCTCGAAAATCCTAGCCTTCCGCGGCCTGGCGCAGCAGCCCATTGAAGAGGCCGAAGCAGGTGATATCGTCTCTATCGCGGGGATGACCAAAGCCACTGTGGCGGACACCCTGGCCGATCCCTCGATTGACGCCCCCCTGCCCGCCCAGCCCATCGACCCGCCCACCATCACCGTCACCTTTGGCATCAATGACAGCCCGCTTGCGGGGCGTGATGGTAAGAAGGTGCAATCCCGGGTGATCCGCGACCGGCTGATGAAAGAAGCCGAAAGCAATGTGGCGATCAAAATCACCGACACCCCAGGCGGCGAAGCCTTTGAGGTGGCCGGGCGCGGCGAATTGCAGATGGGCGTTTTGATCGAGAATATGCGCCGCGAAGGCTTCGAGCTGTCGATCTCGCGCCCGCAGGTGCTGTTCCGGGAAGAAAACGGCGAAAAGCTTGAACCCATCGAAGAAGTGACCATCGATGTGGATGACGAGTTTTCCGGCGCGGTGATCGAAAAGCTCACCGGGGCGCGCAAAGGCGATTTGCAAGATATGCGCCAAAATGGCGGCAAAACCCGGATCGTGGCCCATGTGCCCTCGCGCGGGTTGATCGGCTATCATGGGGAGTTCCTCACCGATACCCGCGGCACTGGCGTGCTCAACCGGGTGTTCCATGATTGGGCCCCATATAAAGGCGCAATCCCAGGCCGCCGCGCCGGGGTTTTGATCTCCATGGAAGATGGGGAAGCCGTGGCCTATGCGCTGTGGAACCTTGAAGAGCGTGGCAAAATGTTCATCGGGGCCCAGGCAAAGGTCTATCAGGGCATGATCATCGGCGAGCATAGCCGGGATAATGATCTGGAAGTGAACCCGCTTAAGGGCAAGAAACTCACCAATGTGCGGGCCTCTGGCTCGGACGAAGCGGTGCGCCTGACCACGCCAGTGCAGTTCAGCCTAGAAGAAGCCATCGCCTATATCGATGATGATGAGCTGGTGGAAGTGACACCCAATGCGGTGCGCTTGCGCAAGCGTTTCCTCGATCCCCATGAGCGCAAACGCCAAGCCCGCGCGGCCGGGTGACATAATTCGCCATACCAACAGGAAAAGCCGGGTTGCGTCGTCAACCCGGCTTTTTTTGTCAAAAAACCTTCAATTAAAGCGTTTCGACATTAATCTGAGGCACACGCGGCAGCCTTGAAGTAGTTCCAGCACTCTGTTGGATCGTAGAGGTCACAGATTGATCCCATGGCCTCGAAGACGTCAGTGAAGGTTCTTGCCCCGATCCGTCGCAGGTGGGCTTTCAGCTTTGAGAAGGCCTGTTCGATGGGGTTCAGATCGGGCGAGTACGGCGGCAGGTAGAGGAACCAGCAGCCATGGTCGGCGTAAGGCCTGCGCGGCCTCCTTGTTCCGATGCGTGGCCAGGTTGTCGAGGATGACCACGGTGCCGGGCGCGATCTCGGGGACCAACACTTCGCGGATGTAAGCGGCAAAGGCCGGCCCGTCCATTGCGCCCTTGATGACCCAGGGTGCGATCAATGCATCTTGTGTCAGGCCCGCGATCAGGGTTTGGGTTCCCCAACTGCCGAACGGCGCATCCATCGTCAGGCGCTCGCCCCGTTTTGCCCTGCCGCGCAGCCGGGTCAGGTTGGTCTTCACTGCGGTTTCATCAATGAAGACAATGCGTTCGGGCCGTGTCGCAATGGCAGGAAGTCGATGTTTGAACCAGTCCGCGCGCTGTTGCCTTACCTTCGCGCGACGGCGCTCGCTGGCCACCAGCGACTTTTTTTGTACGTGAACCCGAGCCGGGACAGCAGATTGGCGATGGAGGAATGATGCACCTGAACGCCTTCCGCATCGGCCAGTGCATCGCGCAACTCAAAGAGCGTGATATCGGGGTCCTGTGCGACCAGTTCTTCGAGAAAAGCCTGATACGGCGCAAGTTTCCCCTTACCGCGCGGAGGTCCCTGCGGGGCAGGTTCAACATGGCCCTGTATCCGCAGCTGGCGCGCCCACCGCACACCTGTTGCTGGTGATAGCTTCAAGCGCAACGCCGCCGCACGCCCGCTCAATCCTTCTTCAATATATCTCTGAAACCGCGTCCTTAGCGCGTATGGCAAAGGTGCTGACATGATCCATCCTCCCACATAGGATGGATCACATCTGAAACCTTATGGGAATCCCCAGCGATTCAGGTTCATCCCGAAACGCTTTAATCCCAATTTTTGTGCAGTTCTCCCTCGCTATACAAAATTGATCACATTTCGAAGCACGAATTTCGTAGTATTATGGCATTCGCTGTTTACTTTCGGTTTAGTATTAAATACTAAAATTTCGTGCTCTTTTTGGCAGCGGCACATTTCGGAAAGGGACAGATAGCTCGATTTTATAGGCTCAAAACAGTCTCTACCAAGCGTATTTCCCTAGTTCCAGCCGGGCCGATTAGGCAAAGCAGACTTAGAATTCGGTCAGTTCGATGCAACGACTGTCCGTTGAGCCGACCGGTGACCCCAACACCGGTCGGCTCTGTTTTTTGCGCCTCAAAGTCGTGGCGCCTTCCCGTCCAAATCGCTGCGATCCCCCGGGCTATCATCGGTGAAAATCTCGGTACTGACCCCAGGATACGCCGCAAAGGCTTTTTTCGCCTGATTGGGAAACAGCGTGCGGGGGAAATCTTCAAACCCTGGGGTTTGCCGCAACACATCGGTGATCGACAAAGTGCAGCGCGCCGGCCCCACGGGCCCGGCCTGCTCTGCCGCGGCCAAAGCGCGATCGGCTACCGCCCGGCTGACATTGATCCTTTGGATCTCCACCCGATAGGTTTCGCGGGCGTGGTAATCAATGAACCACGCGCGCATGCCTTCGGAAAACCCGTAATGCACATCATTGCGCTCGGGCGCTTTGGGATGCAGCCAAGTGCCTGCAGGATTAAACACCACCCGTTCACTGCCATTGATGATCAAAGCGGAATGATCACCACTGCCCGAGCGGGTGTTCACATTGGTGACCAAAGCAATATAGGGCGGCTCATTAGAAACATAGCGCGCCTGTGTCAGCTCTTGCTGGGGCGCAAAAACAACTGGTTGAGCGCAGCCCATCAGCAGCGCCACCAGCCCGAGGGCCATCGCCCTCGCAATCGTAAAATACATGGAATTCGGGCTTAGCCCCCAACGATTGCCAGAAAGAGCAAGAATAAAATAATCCCGATCGTCGCATTGGTGACCATGCGGATAAAGCCTGCAAAGGTCTTTTCCTGAATCTCGATATTCATCTCGCCATGCTTGTAATCAGACATGTTGCGCCTCCCAAAACGATTATGGGGTTCAGGCTAACCGGTTCCGATCAAGCTGTCACGAATTCTGTGCACCAATGCATTGCCAGAGCCAAGCGCCATCTTCGCGCCGCTCCCGCACCACCCGGCCCAAAGCCAGCAAATGGTTCAAATGGGACATGGATTCCACCAAGGCCAATCCGTATTCCATGCCCTCAATGGGGCGGCGATACAGCACTTTGAAACATTCCGTGGCGCTATGGGGCGTTTTCAGGAACTCTTCCAGCCGATCCAGATCGCGCACATGGCCGCGGATCAGATCCTCTAGCCGCTGCGACACCCCCGTGAAGGGCAACTGATGCCCCGGCAGAACCAAATGATCTTGGCGCGCATATTTGCCAAGCTCAGTACATGATTCCAGCCATTCGCCCATAGGGTCGGCTTCGGGCTCGGTGGCATAAACCCCAATATTGGGCGAGATCCGCGACAACAGCTGATCGCCCGCAAGGATCAACCCATCTTCTTCGCACCAAAGCGTGGCATGTTCCGGCGCATGGCCATTGCCGATCCGCACGCGCCAATCGCGCGCGCCAATGCGCAAGACATCGCCTTCTTTGATCCGCTTATACCCCAAAGGCATGGGGCTGACCGCATCGGCATAATTGAGCGGACGGCTATTGCGCCGTTCTTCAAGGATCGCGGGATCCATCCCCGCCCCTTGCCAATAAGCGATCATTTCCTCGGTTGGGCGCTCTTGCACATCCAAAAGCAGCATGCGCGCAAACAGCCAAGCGGTGCGGGTGGTCAGCAGCTCGGCCCCATGTTCCGATTGGAACCAGCCCGCTTGGCCAATGTGATCTAGATGGTGATGGGTGACGATCACCCGGCGCACGGGCCGCCCGGCCAAAGGCCCGGCAAGCAAACGCTCCCACATCTCGCGGGTGGTTTTGGTGCCCAGACCAGTATCGATGATGGTCCAGCCATCCCCGTCTTCCAAGGCATAGATATTTACGTGATTGAGCGCCATGGGCAGCGGCAAGCGCATCCATAGCAAACCGGGGGCGATTTCCACCGCCCCCCCGTCTTCGGGAGGTTCGGGAAAAGGATAGTCGATTTGGCCCTTGGCTTTTCCCGTACCGTCCATGTGCACGCCCGCCTTTTAGGCCGCCAATTCGTCGAGGCTCAGAGCATAAAGCCCTTCAGCGCCGACAACCGCTTCGGTGAAGCAATTGGTATGTTCAGGCAGCAAGCGGGTGATGTAGATCCGCGCCAATTTGGTGCGCGAACCTTCTTCTGCTTCGACCATGGCCGCGCGCAGATGGTAATGAGCCCCGAGCACGCGGGCAAAACCACGCTGATAGGCCACAGCCCCTGCGAAACGCTCGTTGAGATCTTTTTGCGCCAGCACCCATTCGGTGGTCTCCCGCAGGGTCTCGGCAGCGCTCCACACGGCTTCGGCCATTTTCGGGAAACGCGCCCGTGCGGTTTCGGCATGGGCCACGATCTCATCGATCAGTGCAAAGGCCGCATCGCCCCCATCGGCCATTTTCCGGGCCACCAGATCCATCGCTTGGATCCCATTGGTGCCTTCATAGATCGCAGTCACGCGCACATCGCGGCTGAACTGGGCCGCGCCGGTTTCTTCGATCACGCCCATACCGCCATGCACCTGCACGCCCTCGCGGGCCACATCCATGCCGATATCAGTGCCAAAGGATTTCGCCAAAGGCGTCAGCAGCGCCGCGCGCGCTTTCCAGCCCGCATCGCCAGTGGCGGTGCTCATATCGATGGCCACAGCACAATCGAGCGCCATGCAGCGGGCCGCGAAAATATCCGCTTTCATGGTGGTCAACATGCGGCGCACATCGGCGTGATCCACAATCCCGGCGGTGCCGGTCGGGGTCGGGCCTTGTTGGCGATCGATGGCATAGGCCAGCGCGTGCTGATAGGCCCCTTCGGCGATGCCGATACCTTGGCCGCCCACACCCAGACGGGCATTGTTCATCATGGTGAACATGGCCGCCATGCCGCCATGGGGTTTGCCCACAAGCCAACCGGTGGCGCCTTCATATTGCAGCACCGCGGTGGGCGAGCCATGGATGCCCAGCTTATGCTCAAGGCTGACGGTTTTCACCCCATTGGCCACGCCAGGGCGGTTTTGCTCATCGGGGATGAATTTGGGCACGAGGAAAAGGCTGATGCCTTTGGTGCCAGGGCCGCCATCGGGCAGACGCGCCAGCACCAAGTGGCAGATATTTTCTGCCACGTCGTGATCGCCCCAAGAGATATAGATCTTCTGGCCCGAGATCGCATAGCTGCCATCGCCATTCTCCACCGCGGTGGAACGCAGCGCGCCCACATCCGAACCGGCCTGAGGCTCGGTCAGGTTCATGGTGCCAGTCCATTCGCCCGAGATCAGCTTGGGCAGATATTGTTCTTTGAGCTCTTCGCTGGCGTGATGCTCTAGCGCTTCGATCTGACCTTGGGTCAGCAGCGGCGCGAGCTGCAGCGACAAGTTGGCTCCAGCCATCATTTCATTGATGCCGGTCACAACCGACATGGGCAGGCCCAAACCACCGTGATCTGGCGTGGCGGCCGCGCCAACCCAGCCGCCTTCAGCAATGGCCTTATACCCTTCGGCAAAACCGGGGCTGGTGCGGGTGACGCCATTTTCCAGACGGGCGGGATGCAAATCTCCATCCCGGCGCAGCGGCGCCATAATATCATCGCACAAGCGGCCCGCTTCGGTTAGAACCGCAGCGGCAGTATCACGGTCAGCGCCGGAAAAGCGTTCCGTTCCCATCACTTGATCATAGCCGACCACGTGATCCAAAACGAAAAGGTACTCGGCGACAGGCGACTGGAATGGCATGAAAACTCTCCTCTTGCACGCCTTGGCAGTTTCTATTGTTGGCGTTATGACCCGCGGCGTGTGATTTACCTAGCCGCCTATCCTCACGTCACAACCAGAACGCCGCGTCACGGTCCATGAAGCAATTCACCGCAGAAATCACCCCCGGTAAAGAGGGAATCGTCCAAGCCGCTGAACTGCTCGCAGCGGGGAAGCTTGTGGCATTTCCCACCGAGACAGTCTATGGTTTGGGCGCGGATGCGCGCAATGACGCGGCGGTCCAAGGGATCTACCAGGCCAAGGGACGCCCATCGGTCAACCCGCTGATCGTCCATATCCCAGCCATCGAACAGGCCGAAAACCTGGCCATTTTTTCCGATTTGGCCCGCTGCGCTGCGCAAGCTTTTTGGCCCGGCCCCCTCACATTGGTGCTGCCTTTGCGCCCTGGCCATGGGCTGTCGGATCGGGTGACTGCGGGGCTCGGCACGGTTGGATTGCGGGTGCCCGCAGCGCCGGTGGCCCGCGCGCTTTTGACCGCGTTTGACGGGCCGGTGGCGGCACCTTCGGCCAATCCGTCCGGACGCATCAGCCCCACCACTGCGGCCCATGTGCTCTCAGGGCTATCTGGCCGGATCGCGGCGGTGGTGGATGGCGGGCCATGCGCGGTTGGGGTGGAATCGAGCATATTGGATCTCAGCGGCGGCGCCCCGGAGCTGCTGCGGGCAGGCGGGATCAGCCAGGCGGCGCTGGAAGCCGCGCTCGGGCGGCCCGTGATCAATCAAGCGCAAATCCAAGACAACGCCCAGCCCAATGCGCCCGGGCAAATGTCCAGCCATTACGCGCCGCGCGCCCGGCTGCGTTTGAACGCCAAAGCCGCAGAACCAGGCGAGGTCTATTTAGGCTTTGGCCCCACCGCGCCGGGGAACGCGACCCTATCAGCCAGTGGCGATCTGGCAGAGGCCGCCGCCCAGCTATTCGCCATGCTGCATCGGCTGGATGCCCAGGGCGTGGAAGCAATCGCCGTGGCCCCGATCCCAGAGCGGGGTCTTGGCCAAGCGCTCAATGACCGGCTCCGCCGCGCCGCAGCGCCGCGCCCAAGCTCATAAACCCGCTCTGGCAGCAAAGGGAGGCTCCCGCCCCCTTGCGGTCTGCGACCTCAGGGGTTGGGCCCGGCAGCGCGCCATGCGCGCTGCCGGGCCCAACCAGCAAAGTCTTCGCCAGAAGACGAAGCTGGGCGGGAGCCTCCCCCTCGTTCTTTCGGCCCGCTCGCCCTATGTGATGGGCAAGCCCAGGAGAGCCCCATGAGCCTGCATATCCCATTCGACAATTCCTATGCCCGCCTGCCCGAGCGGTTTTATCACCGCCAACCTGCCAGCGCTGTGGCCAAACCCGGTTTGATCGCCGTCAATCACAGCCTCGCCCAAGATCTCGGCATAGACCCTGACGCCCTGGAAAGCCCCAAGGGTATTGCCGCCCTGGCGGGCAATGCGCTGCCCGATGGCGCCGATCCCCTGGCCCAAGCCTATGCAGGCCATCAATTCGGCGGCTGGTCACCGCAATTGGGCGATGGGCGTGCGCTTTTGCTGGGCGAGGTGATCGACCGTTTTGGCACCCGCCGGGATATCCAACTCAAAGGCTCGGGCCCCACCCCGTTTTCGCGCATGGGCGATGGCCGCGCCGGGATCGGCCCGGTGATCCGCGAATATCTGGTATCCGAGGCCATGCACGCCATGGGCATTCCCACCACCCGCGCTTTGGCCGCGATCAGCACCGGCGAGCCTGTGATCCGTGAACAGGTGCTCCCAGGTGCGGTGCTCACCCGCGTGGCCAGTTCGCATATCCGCGTCGGCACATTTCAGTATTTCGCCGCCCGGGGCGATGAAGAAGCGCTGCAATTGCTCACTGAGCACACCATGGCGCGCCATTACCCAGAGGCGGAAGATGCCCTGGCCCTGCTGCGCGCGGTGATCACCCGCCAAGCCAATCTCATCGCGGGCTGGATGGGGCTGGGCTTTATACATGGGGTGATGAATACCGATAATGCCCAAGTGGCTGGCGAGACCATCGATTACGGGCCCTGCGCCTTTATGGATGTGTATCAAGCCAGCAAGGTCTTTAGCTCCATCGACCATTACGGGCGCTATGCCTATGTCAATCAGCCCAATATCGCCGTTTGGAACCTGGCCCAATTCGCCACCTGCCTGCTGCCGCTCATCCATAAGGATCGCGAAACCGCGGCGAAACTGGCCACTGAGGCGGTCCATAGCTTTCCGGCGCAATATACGCAGGCCTGGCTTGCCAGGTTCCGCGCCAAGCTGGGACTGACCGGCGCAGAGGACGAGGACGGGGACGGGGACGAGGCTCTGATCGATGGGCTGCTTGATGCTATGGAAGACGGCCAGGCGGATTTCACCAATTGCTTTGCCGGGCTTTCCGAGGAGAGCGCCGAGGCCAGCTTTGCCGATCCAGCCCCCTGGCGCGATTGGCTGCCCGCGTACCAGGCCCGATTGGCCCGCCAGGGCGGGGCCGATCTGGCCAGCATGGCCCAGGTTAATCCGAAAATCATCCCGCGCAATCACCTGGTGGAAGAGGCTATCCAAGCCGCCCAAAACGGCGATTACGCGCCTTTCCAGACCCTGCTTTCGGTAATCACACGGCCCTTCGAGCCGCCTCAAGACCCCAAATTCCAAACCCCGCCGCGGCCCGAGCAAACCATCGCTCAGACATTTTGCGGCACCTAAGACAAATTGCTGGAGGTCAGAGCAATTGCGCAACCGCAGGCGCGCTCGCGCGCCTGCCCGGCCCAACGGGATGCGGCCCGCAAGGGCCAAAGACGGGCGGGAGCCCCCCTTTACCATCATCCAATGGCCAAAGATATCGCGCCATAGCCTCGCCCCATGCAGCAATTCCCCGCGCAAGCAAAATTTTGTTTTGAAAACGTTACAAAATCTGCCCTAACGTAGCTTTGTTCATTTTCAACGGGGAGAGGATCTATCATGAGCTTTATGGGTACATTGACCAAAGTCGCCATCGGCTTTGCCGCCGCCAAAGGCGTCAGCCAATATCAAAAAATGGGCGGCATGGCAGGGATCCAAGCCAGCATGGCCGGCCAGGGCGGCGCAGATATGGTGGATAATCTGGGCCAGATGGCCGAGAAATTCGGCATCCCCGGGGGCAAGCAAGGCATCAGCGAGATGATGTCGAAATTCGGCATCGGCACCGATGCGGGCGGCGATCAAGCTGGCATGGCGGGCCTGGGCGGGCTGATGGCTGCCATGGGCGGCGCCGCCGCCACCACCGCGGCCCCGGCCACGCAAATGTTCGAAGCCATGGCCGAGCAAAACCCGCTCAACCCCATGGTCGAAGACAATGCCAAGCTGATGCTGCGCGCCATGATCCAAGCGGCCAAATCCGATGGTGAGATCGACGCCGAAGAACAAGCGAAAATCATGGAGCATCTGGGCGATGCCAGCCCCGAGGAAATCGCCTTTGTCAAAGAACAGCTCGCCGCGCCGGTGGATTTCGCAGCCCTGGCCCAAGACACTTCAGAGCAGATGAAAGCCCAAGTCTATGGCATGTCGCTGATGGCGATCCGCGTCGATAGCGATGCGGAGAAAGCCTATCTTGACGGGCTGGCCCAAGCTCTGGGCCTGAGCGAGGAGATCCGCACCGGCATCCATAAATCCATGGGCCTGGCCTAATCGCCCGGCAATACCATCCCCGCCAGCGGGCAATCGCTGGCGGATCCCCATTGCGACCGGCCTTTCCCCAAAAGCCCTCGCCCTTGCACCCTGCCCTCCGGCGCAACAGGCGAGACGCTGGCCCTTGCATCACCTGCGCGGCCCCGGCTCCAAGCCCCAGAGCTTTGCACCAACACCTTGCGCAAAGCCTCTAAGTGATTGCGGCATAATTCTTGCTATAATCGCAGGCATTCGCAGTTTCCCACTGGAGCCCCGCCACCAGATCGCTTAGAGCAGCCCCGCAAGGAGCCAAAGCCACATGACCGCCACCATTCTCGACCGTTGCACCGCCCGCGGGCTGCGTATGACCGATCAGCGCCGCACTGTGGCCAAAGTCTTGGATGACGCCGAGGATCACCCGGATGTGGAAGAGCTCTATCGCCGCGCCAGCCGC
>JAOXSB010000147.1 GCA_025800345.1 Mangrovicoccus sp.
AGCTGTGGCTGCGTGATCAGATGATCGAGTATGCGCATGACCCCGCCAGGGGTGGTGTCGTCCACAAGATGCAGAATGGATTTCTTTTTCATTGAGTATCTCGGCTTAATTTGAAGAAGGTCCGGTCATGAATTGCCCCACCCACGCAACCGGGCTGGGTCCAAGCGTTTTCAGCGCCGCTGCCGCCGCGAATGTGGTGAGCGATTTGACCGGTTCGGCGACAAAGGGGCGGCGACTTTCGCAAAAGCTGCGCAGGGTAAGATCCCAGGCGTTGCGGGCATCTCGATTGGCCACTGCCCGGCGCGCCAGATACCGCAATTGATAGGCCCGTGCCGAGGCTTCGTGGCGGGCGAAGAAATCGGGGTTCAGGGGGCGCAGTTTCGCAACCATCCCTTCCCAAGCGGCCAATTGGCGATCCAAAGCAGCCGATAGCCCACCAGCGTGGATCCGGTATTGGGTCAAGAGGCCCCGCACACCTTCGATTTGCCAATCGGTGGTCAGCATCAGGCGCATCACAAATTCGATATCTTCCGATTGCCGGAAGGCTTCGTCAAAAACCCAATCGCGCCCTGTTTCAAACTCCGGGCGCCAGGCCAGCTCTGCCAAAACAGATCTGCGCATGACCGCGGCAGAGCCATTGCCCAGCGGGTTGCGGTTTAGCACATGGGCCGCACTCACCCCGCGCAGCTTTGGGCTTTGGGTGATCCCCATGGAGCGGCCTGCCTCGTCAATCAGGCGGCTGCCGGAATAGCTCAGCCCCACATCCGGCTCGGCATCCAAATGATGAATATGGCTGGCCAGTTTTTCCGGAAGCCACAGATCATCTGCATCGCAAAATCCCACATAATCCCCGCGGGCCGCGGCAATGCCTGTGTTGCGCGCCCCGGCCAGGCCGCGATTTGCCTGGCGGATCAGCCGAAGCTTTGAATTGGTTGGGCAAGATCGGGCGATTTCGGGGGTGGCATCTTGAGAGCCATCATCCACGATGATGATCTCAAAA
>JAOXSB010000150.1 GCA_025800345.1 Mangrovicoccus sp.
ATCTTCGGCCCAATGCCCCGAATGCGGTGGCAGCGAGGTCAAACAGCTTTTGTCGCGCACCGCTCCGCCGGGGAAATCTGCGGGCATCATTGCCCAGGGCCGGGCCGCCGCTGCCCGCGAGGGGCATTTCAGCCATTATTCTAAGGCGGAAAAAAGCAAAATCTCAAAAGGCTGAGACCTGCCCGGCGCGGATGCCGGGCAAGCCTTAAAGTCTGTGATCAGAAATCTTGCAGCGGGCGCACGTCGATCTCGCGCTCGCGGCGGGCTTTCATGGCCAAAGCTGCCGCATGCGAGGCCGCCAGAGTGGTGAAATAGGGGATGCGATCCATCAGCGCGACGCTGCGCATGGACCGGCTGTCTTCCACCGCTTGCGCCCCTTCGGTGGTGTTCATCACCAAGCTGACCCCGCCGTTTTTCATCATATCCACGATATGAGGCTGGCCCTCATAGACCTTGTTGACGATGCTGGCCGGGATGTCGCGTTCGGCGAGGAATTGCGCCGTGCCACGGGTGGCCAGGATCTCAAAGCCAAGATCCACCAGCGCCCGCGCGGTTTCTTCCAGAACTGGGGTTTTGTCCGCTTCTTTGATGGACAAGAACACTTTGCCCTCGCGAGGCAGATCGTTATTCGCCCCCATCTGCGCCTTTAGAAACGCCATGTGGAAATCCGCATCCGCGCCCATCACCTCGCCGGTGGAGCGCATCTCAGGGCCAAGCAGCGTATCGACGCCTGGGAAACGGGCAAAGGGCAGCACCGCTTCTTTCACCGCAAAACTATCGATATTGGGGCTGACCAGATCAAAGCCGGCAAGCTTTTCACCCGCCATGACCCGCGCCGCGATCGAGGCGATCGGGCTGCCCACGGCTTTGGCCACGAAAGGCACTGTGCGCGAGGCGCGTGGGTTCACTTCGATCAGATAGATATCCCCATCTTTGACCGCGAACTGAATATTCATCAGCCCCACGACTTTCAGCGCTTGGGCCAGGGCCACAGTCTGGCGCTCTAGCTCGGCCACGATCTCGGCGCTCAGGGAATACGGGGGCAGGGCACAGGCGCTATCGCCCGAATGCACCCCGGCCTCTTCGATATGCTGCATGATGCCCGCCACATGGACATCTTCGCCATCGCAAAGCGCATCCACATCCACCTCAATCGCACCATCAAGGTAACGATCTAGCAGAACCGGGCTGTCGCCCGACACCACTACGGCTTCGGAGATATAGCGTTCAAGCTGGGCTTGATCGCGGACGATCTCCATGGCCCGGCCACCCAGCACATAAGACGGGCGGATCACCAGGGGGAAGCCGATTTTCTGACCAGCGGCCAGAGCTTCGGCATCGGTGGAGGCAATGGCGTTTTCGGGCTGGCGCAGCTCCAGGCGATGCACCAGCTGTTGGAACCGCTCGCGGTCTTCGGCCAGATCGATGGCGTCCGGGGTGGTGCCCAAGATCGGGATACCCTCGGCCTCAAGCGCATTGGCCAGTTTCAGCGGGGTTTGCCCGCCAAATTGCACAATCACCCCATGCAAGCTGCCATTGGCTTGTTCTGTGCGCAGGATCTCCATCACATGTTCAAAAGTGAGCGGTTCGAAATACAGCCGGTCAGACGTGTCGTAATCGGTGCTGACGGTCTCGGGGTTACAATTGACCATGACGGTCTCGTAACCCGCATCGGTCAGAGCAAAGCAGGCGTGACAGCAGCAATAGTCAAACTCGATCCCTTGGCCGATCCGGTTCGGACCGCCGCCCAGGATAACGACTTTCTTTTGATCCGAGGGACGGCTTTCGCATTCCACCTCGCCCATGATCGGGGCTTCATAGGTGGAATACATGTAAGGGGTCTGAGCCTCGAATTCGGCGGCACAGGTATCGATCCGCTTGAACACCGCGTTCACGCCCAGATTATGGCGCGCCCGGCGGATATTGGCCTCGTCCCGGCCGGTCAGCTTGGCCAGGCGGGCATCAGAGAAGCCCAGCATTTTCACGGCACGCAGCCCATCAGCCTCCAGCGGCAGCCCATCGCGGCGCAGTTTTTCTTCGGCCTCGATGATCTCGCGGATACGGTCCAGGAACCAAGGGTCAAACGCTGTGATGGTCTGGATCTGCTCATTGCTCAGCCCGTGGCGCATCGCCTGGGCGATGGTGCGCAGCCGGTCGGGGGTTTTCAGCGTCAGCGCTTTGATGATGGCGGCCTGGTCCGGCGCGCCGGGGATCTCCACCTCGTCAAAGCCCGTTAGCCCTGTCTCCATAGAGGCCAGCGCTTTTTGCAAGCTTTCATGGATGGTCCGGCCAATGGCCATGGCCTCGCCCACGGATTTCATCGCCGTGGTCAATTCGGGCTTGGAGCCGGGGAATTTCTCAAAGGCAAAGCGGGGGATCTTGGTGACCACATAATCGATGCTGGGCTCAAAGCTGGCGGGGGTCACCTTGGTGATGTCATTGTCCAGCTCGTCCAGGGTGTAGCCCACGGCCAGTTTCGCGGCGATTTTGGCAATCGGGAACCCGGTGGCTTTGGATGCCAGCGCCGATGAGCGCGACACCCGCGGGTTCATCTCGATCACCACCATGCGCCCATCAGCAGGGTTTACTGCCCATTGCACATTGGAGCCGCCAGTTTCCACGCCGATCTCGCGCAGCACCGCAATCGAGGCGTTCCGCATCACCTGGTATTCTTTGTCCGTCAGGGTCAGCGCCGGGGCCACGGTGATCGAATCGCCCGTATGCACCCCCATCGGATCCACATTCTCAATCGAGCAGACGATGATGGCGTTATCGGCTTTGTCGCGCACCACCTCCATCTCGTATTCTTTCCAGCCCAGCAGGCTTTCATCGATCAAGATCTGGTTCACTGGCGAGGCATCAAGCCCGGTGCGGCAGTAATATTCAAACTCTTCACGATTATACGCCACGCCGCCGCCAGTGCCGCCCAGGGTAAAGGCAGGCCGGATGATCGCGGGCAGGCCGATGTCATCCAGGGCGGACATGCATTCATCCATAGTGTTGGCGATGGTGGCGCGGGGGTTTTCCAGCCCGATCCTGTCCATGGCTTCGCGAAACAGTTTGCGGTCTTCGGCCATTTCAATGGCCTCGCGCTTGGCACCGATCATCTCGACGCCGAATTTCTCCAGCACGCCCATTTCTTCGAGCGCCAGAGAGGTGTTCAACCCGGTCTGACCGCCCATAGTGGGCAGCAGCGCATCAGGGCGTTCTTTCTCGATGATCTTGGCAACCACTTCGGGGGTGATGGGCTCGATATAGGTGGCGTCAGCCATGCCGGGATCGGTCATGATCGTGGCCGGGTTGGAATTGACCAGAATCACCCGGTAGCCTTCTTCGCGCAGCGCTTTGCAGGCCTGAGCCCCGGAATAATCAAATTCGCATGCCTGTCCGATGACGATCGGGCCAGCGCCGATGATCATGATCGAGGAAATATCGGTGCGTTTGGGCATGGCGCGTCCTTCAGCGTACGGTCGGCAAATCGCTCGCGTTATAGGCATCGGGCTGCGCAGAGCAAGCGGGATTCCGCAATGATCTGCGGAAATGCGCCGAAGCCGCCAGGGGGGAGTGGGCAAAAGACTGGCCCGACCTTATCTGCCCGGTCTAGGAGAGGATGTTTCACGCCCGATTTTGGGACCCAAAAGAAAGACCGCTCATGCCCTGGCTGTTGCTGATCATTGCTATTCTTGCCGAGATTATGGGGACCTTGCTGCTCAAGGCCTCTGATGGGTTCAGCCAATGGCTTTTTGGCGGCGCGGCGCTGCTGTTTTATGGGGTGGCGTTCTTTCTTTTGGCCATCGTGTTGCAAACCATCCCCGTGGGCATTGCCTATGCGATTTGGTCCGGCGTGGGCGTGGCGGCGGTGACTTTGATCAGCTGGGTTCTATTTGACCAGAAACTTGATCTCGCCGCGGTGCTTGGCATTGCCATGATCGTTGGCGGGGTTGTGGTGCTGCAAATTGTGTCTGGCTCCAGCAAGGCCTGAAGAATGACGGATATCTGCCAAAGCGTTGCCCCGGCGCGCCGATTGAAATGGGAATTTACCCTGTTCTTTGTGCTCGCGCCAGTGCTGGGTGCGGTGCTGCTGCCCGCCAATTATATGTTCGCTATGCTCTTTGGCATGATGCTTCTGGGGCTGATCTTGCTGAGCCTGACCCCGGGGTTTTCCTGGGGTGAGCTGACCCAAGGGGCGCGGGCGGCGGCCCATCCTTGGCTGCTATTGAGCTTTGCCCTGGGCGTGTTCTTGCTCTGTTATCTGGTGATGCGCGCCTTTGCTCCTGAGGCGGGGTTTTTCCTGATCCGCGAAAATCCGCGCCTGATGCTGATGATTGCGGTGCTCTACCCGCTGGTCTCGGCCTTGCCGCAAGAGATCATCTATCGCGCGCTTTATTTTCGCCGCTATGAGGCGATTCTGCCCCAAGGCGCGGCGGGGCTCTGGCTCAACGGGGCGGTCTTTTCCCTAGCGCATCTGATGTATTGGAGCTGGCTGGTGCTGATCATGACCTTGGCCGGGGGGCTGGTCTTTGCCTGGGCGTATCGGGTCCGGCACAGCTTTGCCTTGGCGCTGGCGTTGCATGCTGTGGCCGGGGTGATCCTTTTTGCGGTGGGTTTGGGCGTGTTTTTCTATTCTGGCAATGTCACGCGGCCCTTTTGAGCCATTGCCCTTATGCCAAATCAACTGGCGCGGGTTGACATGACTGCTCATGCAGAGTGTATCGGCTCGGATTCATTCTAGCCCCCGGGGGACCCGCCCATGCACGCCTATCGCAGCCATACCTGCGCGCAATTGAGCAAAGAAAATGTGGGCCAGACCGTGCGTCTGGCCGGTTGGGTGCATCGCGTGCGCGATCATGGCGGCGTGCTGTTTATCGATTTGCGCGACCATTACGGCATGACACAGGTGCTGGCCGATCCTGACAGCCCGGTATTCTCGCAAGTGGAACAAGTGCGGTCGGAATGGTGTATCCGCATTGATGGCGAGGTGAAGGCCCGCGATGAAAGCCTGATCAACGCCAAGATCCCCACCGGCGAGATCGAAGTGTTCATCCGCGATATTGAGGTTCTGGGCGCGGCCGAAGAGCTGCCCCTGATGGTGTTTGGCGATCAAGATTATCCCGAGGAAACCCGGCTGCGCTATCGCTATCTCGACCTGCGTCGGGACGGGTTGCACGACAATATCATGATGCGCTCCAAAGTGGTGGCCTCGATCCGTCAGCGCATGTGGACCAGCGGCTTCACCGAATTCCAAACCCCGATCATCACTGCCTCTAGCCCCGAAGGCGCGCGGGATTTCTTGGTGCCCTCCCGTCTGCACCCGGGCAAATTCTACGCCCTGCCGCAAGCGCCGCAGCAGTTCAAACAGCTCACCATGGTGGCGGGCTTTGACAAATATTTCCAAATCGCGCCCTGTTTCCGCGATGAAGATCCCCGGGCTGACCGTTCGCCCACGGATTTCTACCAGCTCGATATGGAAATGAGCTTTGTCACCCAGCAAGACGTGTTCGACACAATTCAGCCGGTTCTGGCAGGGGTGTTCGAAGAGTTTGGCGGTGGGCGCAAAGTGGATCAGGACTGGCCGCAGATTTCTTATGCGGATGCCGCGCTCTGGTATGGCACCGACAAGCCCGATTTGCGCAACCCGATCAAAATGCAGATCGTGTCCGAGCATTTCCGCGGCTCCGGCTTTGCCATTTTCGCCAAGCTCTTGGAGCAAGAGGGCACAGAGATCCGGGCGATTCCTGCGCCGGGTGGCGGCAGCCGGAAATTCTGTGACCGTATGAACGCCTTCGCCCAAAAAGAAGGTCTGCCCGGCATGGGTTATATCTTCTGGCGCGCCAAAGGCGATGAGATGGAAGCGGCTGGGCCTTTGGCCAAGAATATCGGCCTCGAGCGCACCGAGGCGATCCGCCAGCAGCTTGGTTTGGGTGTCGGCGATGCGGCGTTCTTCTTGGGCGGCAAGCCGCAAGCGTTTCAAGCCGTTGCGGGCAAAGCCCGGGTCGAGATCGGCAACGCTCTAAGCCTGACCGAAGAAGACCGCTTTGCCTTTGCCTGGATCGTGGATTTCCCGCTTTACGAGCGCGACGAGGAAACCGGTAAGGTCGATTTCGAGCATAACCCCTTCTCCATGCCCCAAGGCGGGATGGAAGCGCTGCAAGGCGATCCGCTGGCGGTCAAAGGTTTCCAATATGATCTGGCCTGTAACGGCTATGAACTGGTCAGCGGTGCGATCCGGAACCACCAGCCTGAGATCATGTATAAAGCCTTTGAAATCGCGGGCTATGATAAGGAAGAGGTGGATCGCCGCTTTGGCGGGCTGGCCACCGCTTTCCGTTATGGCGCGCCGCCCCACGGGGGCTGTGCTGCGGGGATCGACCGGATCGTGATGCTTCTTGCCGATGAGCAGAACATCCGCGAAGTCATCATGTTCCCCATGAACCAGCGCGGCGAAGATCTGATGATGGATGCGCCCTCAGCTCCCAGCAATGAGCAATTGCGCGAGCTTTCCCTTCGGGTGGTGGAGCAAGAATAATCTTGCATGGTTTGGGCCGGTCCTTCCGGCCCTTTCGCATCTTTATCCTGTGTCCCGCCCGGGCTTAGAAGCGCGGCGCTTCTCGACCAGCACCCCGATATGGGCTGCGCGGCCATGCTATCGGCGCCTTTTTGATCGGGCGCTGGCCCAGGCCGTATCCGGTTTGCGTGTCTTAGATTACAGGCCGATCGGCCAAGCGCGCCTCTAGCATGGCCAGCAATTGCGGCGTGGTCTCCGCGCGATAGCGCAGGGTGGTGGCGGCCCGTTCCAGAGCATCATCGCCTGCATTGCGTGCCACATCCGTGAGAAATTGCGCCACATAGGCCCGGGCACAGGGATCTTCGGGACCGGCCAGCAATTCCGCCGCATGGGCCAGATCATCTTGCAAGGCAGTGGCGTCAGGCTCCACCGTTTCACCGGACAGTTTGCGCGGCCCTTTGGGGTGAATGGCTGATGGCAATACCGAGAGAATCGCCGTTTGGAACGCTCCGAGATTGGGCACAGGTTTGGCCAGGAAACTGCCCGCACCGGCATCTTTGGCATCTTGGGCGCGGGCCTCATCACCACTGACCGCCAAAATTGGCAGCTCTGGATCATGATCGCTCAGATCCTCGATCAATTCGCTGCCCGATCCATCGGGCAGGCCCAGATCCACCACCACCACCGAGGGGCGATAAGCCCCAAGATGGCGCCGGGCGGCCAACAAACTATTGGCCCGGCGCAACCGCGCGCCCGAGCGCAAACAAAACAGCCGCATAGCTTCTGAGGCCAGGCGGCTATCTTCCACCAGTAATACTGTCAGGCCCAGCAAGGGCCGTGCCGAGGTGGCCAGGGGCCGCTGCAAAATATCGTGAATCGTATCGCTCATCTTTCATCCCCTAGCCGGGTTACTTCGGCCAGTAAGCGCCAAGCGTGGTGAAGGCGGCGTTAATGCCCTGAGGCAAAATCGCCTCTGGCCTGGGGACAGATTGCGGGCGCAGGCGCGTCAGCGCCTGCCGGGCCCAACCCTGCGCCTTGCCCGATAGGGCATGGTAAAGGGGCGGGAGCCCCCCGCCGCTGCGGCTGCTCTTGCCGCGCTGGCAGTGCTGAGACATAACCGTGAAAACCAATAAAGGAGCTCCCCGATGATCGGACGCTTGAACCATGTCGCTATCGCCGTGCCAGATCTGGAAGCGGCTTCAAAACAATATGCCAGCACTTTGGGCGCCAATGTCGGCGCGCCTCAGGACGAGCCCGATCACGGCGTCACCGTTGTCTTTATCGAGCTGCCCAATACCAAGATCGAACTGCTCTACCCGCTAGGGGAAAACAGCCCGATCCAAGGCTTCCTTGATAAGAACCCCTCCGGCGGCATCCACCATGTGTGCTATGAGGTCGAAGACATCCTTGCCGCGCGCGATCACCTGAAATCCGAAGGGGCGCGGGTTCTGGGCTCGGGCGATCCGAAAATCGGTGCCCATGGCAAGCCGGTGCTGTTCTTGCACCCCAAAGATTTCAACGGCTGCCTCGTGGAACTCGAACAGGTCTGACATGTCCATCACCTCGGCCTTGGTGCTCTTTGCCGTGATATGGTTCATGGTGTTTTTCATCGTGTTGCCCCTGCGGCTGACGACTCAGGGCGAGGCGGGCGATGTGGTGCCTGGCACCCCGGTTTCCGCGCCCAGCGACGCTCAGATCAAACGCAAAGCCAAAATCACCACCTTTTGGGCTTTAGGGCTGTGGGTGGTGATTGCTGGGGTGATCCTCTCTGGGGTGATCACCGTGCGCGATTTCGATGTGATGGGGCGTATGCCTCCGCTTGAAGGCACCGAATAACCCAGCTTTGAACGTAAAACGCCGCCCCAAAAGGGCGGCGTTTCTCATTTTAGATCCGTTTGGGATCAGAATTTGAACACATAGGCCACGTTGAAGACCCAAGGATCGACCGCAACGGTGCCGATTTTGGTACCGTTCAGAGTCACATCCGTGTCGATATCGATATAGCGGATTTCACCGCGGATCGCGCCGCTATCGCTGACGGCGTAATCCAGACCGGCCATCCCGGCAACGCCCCAAGAATTGCTCAGGTCCAGAGCATTCTTGCCTGCACCCAGAGCGATTTGGCCATAGGTGGTCAGATCAGTGTCATAGAAATTGGTGTAGTTCACACCAACACCCACATAGGGGGTGATCGCGCTGCTATTGGTGAAGTGATAGACCAGCGACAAGGTGGGGGGCAGATGGGTGGTGTCGGCCACTTTGCCGATCCCATCAAGGCTGATCGAATGCTTGAACGGCCATGCGGCCAGCAATTCGATGCCCAGATTTTCATAGACGAAATATTCACCGGTCAGGGTCGGGCGCACGCTGTCGCCCACATCAACACCGATGGTGCCGCCGACCAAAGAGCCGTTGTCGTCTTTCGGCATCACATAGCCGATGCCCAGACCGACGGTGAAATCG
>JAOXSB010000174.1 GCA_025800345.1 Mangrovicoccus sp.
GGCCCTTGGGCTTCGGAAGCATCCGGCGCGGCCGTTCCCAGGGCGGTCTCCACCGGCGCAATATCCACTTTCTGGATCTCGCGCAGCACCGACCAGCCGCCATAGCCCAAGCCAAAGATCAAACTGACCAACACCGCAAAAGAGCCGATCATGCCGGGGTTTACCCCCACCCACATGCTTTCTTTGGGCGCGGCATAAATTGGGCTGCGTGCAAAAGGGTCCTCGGCCTTCGAGCCTTTCTCAGCGCTCTCCGAGTTCTCGCCAGTTTTAGGTTTTGGAGCTTTTTTGATCTGGCCCGACACCCCATCGCGATGATCAGAGCCGCATTCTTCCATAAAGGTCTGATGCGCCCAATCGGGATCCAGACCCAGATAACGTGCATAAGAGCGAATATAACCCGGAATAAAGCCAGGACTTTCGAAGGCGCCCAGATCGGTTTCCTCGATCGCCGCCAGATAATTGGCCTTGATTTTGATCTCACGCTGCGCATCCAGCAAGGATTTGCCCAGCGTGGCCCGCTCCCCGCGCATAATATCCCCAAGTTTCAACTCAAAATCGTCGAAACCTTTGGGACCATTCAGC
>JAOXSB010000260.1 GCA_025800345.1 Mangrovicoccus sp.
CCGGCCTCGCGCAGAGCGCGGGGTGTCCAATTCAGCTCTTGCAACTGTTTGGTCCCTGCCGTCAGCCTGTCCATCTTCGCTTCAAACTGAGATTTGCGCGCCTCTCCGACGCATCCAAGGGCAATCCCTCGCGGCGTGAGCCGCTGATCGGCATTGTCCGCACGCAACGATAGGCGAAATTCAGCGCGACTGGTGAACATGCGATAGGGCTCCGACGCGCCGCGCGAGGTCAGATCATCGATCATCACACCGATATAGCTGTCAGAGCGACTAAAATGCGCCGGATCTTCACTCCGTGCAAAGCGGGCCGCATTCAGGCCAGCCACCAGCCCTTGCGCTGCAGCCTCCTCATATCCTGTGGTTCCATTGATCTGACCCGCAAAATATAGCCCTGAAAGATCTTTCACCGACAGGTCCAAACGCAGGCTGCGCGGGTCCACATAATCATATTCAATCGCATAGCCGGGCTGCAAAATCTTGCACGCCTCAAGACCCGGGATGGAGGCGATATAATCATGCTGCACATCGACCGGAAGCGAGGTTGAAATTCCATTCGGATAGACCGTGTTATCGCTGAGCCCTTCGGGCTCCAAAAATATCTGATGCGAGCTTTTATCGGCAAAGCGCACGATCTTATCTTCGATCGACGGGCA
>JAOXSB010000263.1 GCA_025800345.1 Mangrovicoccus sp.
GAGATCTAAGCCAATTCAAGCGTTGGTATTCCCAGGCGGGCACGCCGCGGGTGAAAGTGAGCGAAGATTGGGATCCCTCCGGCACCTATACGCTCACCCTGGCCCAGCACACCCCGCCCAGCCCCGGCCAGGATGACAAACAGCCCCAAGTGATCCCCGTGGCTTTGGGCCTTCTGGCCCCGGACGGCTCGGAAACCCTGGCCACCACCATGCTAGAGCTGACCGAGGCCGAGCAGAGTTTCGAGTTTTCCGGCCTCTCAGGCCGCCCAGTGGCCTCGATCCTGCGGGGCTTTTCCGCGCCGGTGATTCTCGAGCACGAAATTTCCGCCTCAGATCGCGCCTTTTTGCTGGCCAATGACACGGACCCGTTTAACCGCTGGGAAGCGGGGCGGGACATGGCACGCGCTGCCCTACTGGCGATGATCCAAATCGGGGCCGCGCCTGATCGCGCGTATCTGGATGCTTTGGCCAAGCTGGTAGAAGACGCATCGCTTGATCCCGCCTTCCGCGCGCTATGCTTGCAATTGCCCAGCGAAGAGGATCTTGCCGCAGCCCTGTTTGAGGCCGGGCAAACCCCTGATCCCATCGCCATTCACACCGCCCGCGAGGCGATGGCCGAGGCGCTGGCCGCCACGCTCGAACCCATCGCAGCAACGCTTTACAGCCAGCTCACTGTGCCTGGCCCCTTCTGCCCTGATGCCACATCTGCGGGCAAACGCGCATTGCAAGCCGCGCTGCTGAGCCTGATCACCCGCCGCGATGGTGGGGCCACCGCCAAAGCACAGTTTGCCAGCGCCGATAACATGACCCAATCCATGGCGGCCTTAGGCGCGCTCACCCGGCAGGGGCTGGCCACCGAGGAGCTCGCCGCATTTGAGGCGCGCTGGAAATCCGACCGTCTGGTGATGGATAAATGGTTCGCGCTTCAGGTCTCCCTCGCTCCGCCAGCGGAAGCGGCAGAAATTGCGGAGCGCTTGGCCGCGCGCCCGGATTTTGACTGGAAGAACCCCAACCGTTTTCGCGCTTTGATCGCAGGCTTGGCCATGAACCAAGCAGGCTTTCACGACCCAAGCGGCGCGGGCTATGATTTTGTTATGGATTGGTTGATCAAACTGGACCCGGTCAATCCGCAAACCACTGCGCGCATGACCACCCTGTTTGAAACCTGGCGCCGTTATAGCCCCGATCGGCAAGCACAAATGCGCGGCGCGCTAGAACGGCTGCGGGCCTTGCCGGGCCTGTCACGGGATAGCAGCGAAATGGTTACACGCATTCTGGGTGATTGACCAAAGCCAGCTAGTTAAGTTAGGGCAACATTGTGACATCGCGCATTTTGCGGTAGTTTTGTCACAGGAATTTCGTATGCGCATGATCTGAGACCGGGATGCAGGAAAGAATCGATCCCCTCATCGAAGAACGCGCCCCGTGGCTATTTTCTGATCGCCCGTGGTCCGCCCCATCGCGCGCAGCGCTGAACCGGATGCTCGGCTATCATCGCACTGTGGCCTTGGGCGAGCATTTTCGCGATATGCCGATGCAGCAGATCATGGCCCATATGGGCCAGATGCTGGCCAAGGATGTCAAAGCCACCGGTTTGGATAACCTGCCCCGCCAAGGGCCAGCGCTGATCGTGGCCAATCATCCCACGGGCATTGCCGATGGCATCATCCTCCATCACGTCATCAAAAAAGTGCGCGATGACAGCTATTTCTATGCCAATAGCGATATTTTGCGGGTGCTGCCTCAGCTTGACAGCTTGATCGCGCCGGTTGAATGGCGCCAGGAAAAGCGCTCGCACGGGAAAACCCGCGAAACCATGGCCTATACCCGCCGGGCCGTGACCGATGGACGGCTTGGGGTGATCTTCCCCTCGGGCCGCCTGGCCAAGCGCCGCGGGCTCAAGCTTTATGAACGTCCTTGGATGGCCTCAGCGGCGATGATTGCCCGCAAATTCGATCTGCCGGTGATCCCTGTGAATATGCGGGCGCGCAATTCGGTGCTGTTTTATCTGTTTGATCTGCTGCATCCGAGCTTGCGCGACATCACCTTGTTCCATGAGACCCTGAACAAGCATCGCCAGCCCTATCGCGTCACCATTGGCGAGCCGATCTCGCCCTCGGCGCTGCCAACGCGGTCAGAAGATGGGATCGAGATGCTGCGCCAGGCCACCTTGGATCTGGGCGGGCGCTATGCGCCTTCGGTCTCGCTGGTACAAAATTCACGTTTGCCCAGCTGGGCCAAACCCGCCCTGGATTAACCGGGGTGCTTCAGCCCTGGCAAAAAGGCTGCGCGCGTGTCCAAGCCTTCATATCATTGCGTTTGCGGCTGGAATGGAACGGCCCCCAATCGGCGGCCACACCGCCCATGCCTTGGCTGACCACCCCATCGCGGGGCACGGTCACAGCCATGATCCGCACCGCGCAAGAGAGGTTTTTCTCGCCATTTTTCAGCGCCGCGCCGCTTTGTGCCTCGCAGCCATAGCCGCGGGCAGTGCCCGGTAAGATCTGGGTCAGCCCATACCAGCGCCCGCCGCCGCCCACTGCGGTCTCGCGCCAAGTGCTTTCATGATAAGACAGCGCCGAGAGCAGCCCGGCCCAAAACGCCGCGCGATCTTCCTCCGAAGCATCGGGATAGGCCGGGCAATACTCGGCAATATCGCGCGGGGTGATGGTCACCAATGGCGCACCATGGGTATCAAGCGCCACAAGGCTGGCCCGGGTCCAATCCTCGCCCCGGTCCAAATGGTCCCAGCGCAGCGCGGGCAATTCCGGCTCGCTCGGCGCGCGGCTCACCTCAGCGGCGCAACCCGCCAGCGCAAGCGCCGCGATCATCCAGGCGCTGCGGCGCGCCCATGCCCCCAAACCCATGGCTTGCCCCTTCCAAAAAGACTCAGCGCGCAAAGCTAGCGCTGTCAAAACGCTCAGGTCAATTGCCCACGCGCCACGACAGGCTGCAAAAGCCGTTCCAAACGCCCTCCGGGCGCGCTAGCCCCTTGCCCCTGCCTGCGCCCTTGCCTACACCAGCCGCTGTCGCTGACGGAGGCCGCCGCATGCTTGATCTGACCTATGACACCCCGAAACCCAAAATCATCGCTGGGGCCACTGGCGATTGGGAATTGGTGATCGGGATGGAAATCCACGCCCAGGTATCTTCCCAGGCGAAATTATTCTCCGGGGCCTCCACCAGGTTTGGCGCAGAGCCCAATGCCAATGTGGCCTTTGTGGATGCGGCCATGCCCGGCATGCTGCCGGTGATCAATGAATATTGCGTCGCCCAAGCGGTGCGCACCGGGCTCGGGTTGAAAGCCGAGATCAACCTGACCAGCGCTTTTGACCGGAAAAACTATTTCTACCCGGATCTGCCCCAGGGCTATCAGATCAGCCAGCTTTACCACCCGATTGTGGGCGAGGGCGAAGTTCTGGTGGAAATGGGCGAAGGTCTGGCCCGTTTGGTGCGCATCGAGCGGATCCATCTGGAACAGGATGCAGGCAAATCCATCCATGATATGGACCCGCATATGTCCTTTGTGGATCTCAACCGCACGGGCGTGGCGCTGATGGAGATCGTCTCGCGCCCGGATATTCGCGGCCCCGAAGAAGCCGCGGCCTATGTGAGCAAACTGCGCCAGATCCTGCGCTATCTGGGCACCTGCGATGGCAATATGCAAAACGGCAATCTGCGCGCCGATGTGAATGTTTCGGTCTGCCGCACTGGCGATTATGAGCGCTATCAAGAAAGCCAAGATTTCGGCCATCTGGGCACCCGCTGCGAGATCAAGAACATGAACTCCATGCGCTTTATCCAGGCGGCGATTGATTATGAGGCCAAGCGCCAGATCGCGATCTTGGAAGATGGCGGCGCGGTGGTGCAGGAAACCCGGCTTTATGATCCCGATAAGGGCGAGACGCGCTCCATGCGCTCGAAAGAAGAAGCCCATGATTACCGCTATTTCCCCTGCCCCGATCTGCTGCCGCTCGAGATCGAGCAAGCTTGGGTGGATGATATCGCGGGTTCTCTGCCCGAACTGCCCGATGCCAAGAAGGCCCGGTTTATGGGTGATTTTGGGCTGACAGACTATGACGCCAGCGTATTGACCGCCGATGTGGACAATGCCGCCTATTTTGAGGCCGTGGCCGAGGGCCGTGACGGCAAGCTTGCCGCCAATTGGGTGATCAATGAGCTGTTCGGACGGCTTAAAAAAGAAGATCACACCATCACCGAAAGCCCGGTGAGCGCCGCCCAGCTTGGCGGCATCGTGGATCTGATCACCAAAGGTGATATTTCCGGCAAGATCGCCAAGGATCTCTTTGAGATTGTTTATACCGAAGGCGGCGAGCCGGCGGAGATCGTCGAAGCCCGCGGCATGAAACAAGTCACCGATACCGGCGCGATTGAAGCGGCGGTGGATGAGGTGATCGCGGCCAATCCCGCTCAGGTGGAAAAAGCCAAGCAGAACCCGAAACTGGCGGGCTGGTTCGTGGGGCAGGTGATGAAAGCCACTGGCGGCAAAGCCAATCCCAAAGCGGTGAACGAGATCGTGGCGGCCAAGCTCGGGCTTTAAGCCCATGGCGGCCGCCGCCCTGCGCTGGATCAGCGTTGGACTGCTCTGGGCGAGCCTTGCTGCGGGGCTCACCCTCGCCCCATCTTTTTGGCGCGCCCCTGCGCAAAATGCCGAGATCCTTGCCTATCTAGAAGCAGGCGGCAGCTTTAGCGATCTTTGTCCCGCGCCTGGCGACAGCCTGCCTATGGCAGAGCACTGCCCGCTTTGCGTACTGGCACAATTGGCGCTGTTGCCAGAGCGCCCAAAGATCCAGGCTATTGCCAATATCTTGAGCGGATGACGCTGGCCTTGGCCTTGCCCCCCCCCGATCGCAGCGGCACAGGTGGGCCCGGCAATCGCCCGCCCCCTTCTGGCGCATAACCAAACCCAATTCTGAAACAACGCGCGGGCCCTGGAGGCATCGCGCCATAAGGTTACGAGCTATGAAAATCCTGCAATCCGCGGCAATGGCCGCCACCTGCCTGTCCACCGGCCTTTTTGCTGGCCTGATCACCACCCCGGCATTTGCCCATGCCACGCTGGAGGTGAAAGAGGCCCCTGTGAATAAAAATTACAAGGCGGTGATCCGCATCTCCCATGGCTGTGACGGTGCGCCGACAAAATCGGTGAGCCTGTCCATTCCCGAAGGGGTGATCTCGGTAAAACCCATGCCGAAAGCAGGCTGGGAGCTAAGCAGCAAGACCGCGGCTTACGCGAAAACCTATGAGTATCATGGGCCGAAATCCGAAGGGGTGACCGAAATCACTTGGACCGGGGTTTTAGAGGATGGGCATTATGATGAGTTCATCTTTCGCGCCCGGATCACCGACAGTTTTACGCCAGGGGATGTGATCTATTTTCCGGTGGTTCAGACCAGCACAGAGGACGCGAACCCTTGGGTGGAGATCCCTGCCGAAGGCCAAAGCCGCCGGGATTTGGACCACCCTGCCCCAGGTCTGACCGTGACCCCTGCGGCCAAAGCTCATCCTCACTAAACGCGGGTGCAGCGCGGGGCGGGGCAGGCTCCCGCCCGTCATCGCCCCTATCAGGGCTCTTCCCGTTGGGCCGGGCAGGCGCTATGCGCCTGCGCCCTTAGACCATGCCGCCCAAGGAGCCTTCGAGCGCGGCCAGATCTTGCCCCCCTGCCATCATATCTTGCAGCGTCTGGGCAGTGATCTCGCCGCGCCGAGCGGTGCCGAGGGTTTTGCCGCGATTGAGCACTGTGAAGCGATCCCCCACCGCCAAAGCATGGCGCACATTATGGGTGATGAAGACCACTGCGACCCCTTGGGCCCGAACCTTGTCGATGGTGGCTAGAACATTGGCTGTTTGCCGCACCCCCAGGGCCGAGGTCGGCTCGTCCAAGATCAACAGCTTTGCGCCGAAATAAACCGCCCGCGCGATGGCCACGATCTGCCGTTCGCCCCCCGAGAGCGTGCCCACCGCCTGATCCGGGCCGCGTAGAGAAATACCCAGCTTGCGCATTTCCTCCATGGTGATCCGATCCGCTGTGGCGCTATCGAAAACACGCAGGCCAAAGCGGCGTTTGACCGGCTCATTGCCCAGGAAAAAATTGCGCGCCACGCTCATGAGCGGGATCATCGCCAGATCTTGGTAGACCGTGGCAATCCCGGCATTGATCGCCTCGCTTGGGTGATTGAAATGCACAGGCTGCCCGTTGAGCACAAGCCTGCCTTTGCTCGGGCGATGCACCCCGGACATGATTTTGATAAAGGTGGATTTGCCCGCCCCATTATCCCCCAGCAGGCAATGGCATTCCCCAGGATAGATATCCACCGACACCCCGGCCAGGGCGATGACCGCACCGAAATGCTTTTCGATCCCTTGCAGTTGCAACAAAGGGGCGTGCGGCACGGGCATGTTAGGAGTCTCCGGTGATGATGCGGCGGATATAGGTGTTCAAGATCACTGCCAGCAGCAAGATCACCCCGAGAAACACCCGAAACAGCGCGCTTTCCACCCCGGCGAAAAACAGCCCCTGCTGGACCACGCCGAAAATCAGCGCACCGAGCGCGGCGCCGATCACCGAGCCATAGCCTCCGGTCAGCAAAGCCCCGCCAATCACCACAGCAATGATCGCCTCAAATTCTTTGAGCACCCCGCGATCGGCCCCGGCGGAGCCAAACTCCATCACTTGGCACGTGGCAAAAACGCAGGCGCAAAAAGCGGTGAAGATGAACATCAAGATTTTCACCCGATTGACCGGCACTCCTTGGTAACGGGCGGCTTGGGCATCCCCCCCGGCGGCGAAAATCCAATTGCCAAAGCGGGTGCGGGTCAGCAGCAAATGGCCAAAAAGCACCAAGGCCAAGGCCCAGATGATCAGCATAGGGATGCCATCCACCACCGGCTGGCCTGCGCGGCTGCCCCGCTCAAACACCGCGATCAGCCCCGCATCCCCGAGCCATTGAAACAGCCCAGTGCCGATTTTCCCGCCAAAAAGCGGCGCGAGCCAATCGCCTTGGGCGGCCTCTTTCACCCCGCCAATGATGGTTTTGCGTTCAATCAGCTGGGGGAAATAGATGGTGAAACCCCGCAGGATAAAGAGAAAAGCCAAGGAGACGATAAAACTGGGCAGGCCAGTGCGGATCACGATAAAGCCGGTGAGCGCACCAATGGCCATACAAAGGGCAAAGCTGGTCAAGATCGCCAGCCAAACCGGCCAGGCCAAAGAGACCGCGAAAATCGCGATACACATGCCCGCAAAGCCGATCATAGAGCCCACGGAGAGATCAAATTCTCCGGCGATCATCAAAAGGCAGGCGCCCACAGCGATGATCATAAATTGCGCCGAGACCACAGACCAGTTGAGCACCCCCGAGGCGCTGAACATGCCGCTGTCATGGGCCAAAAGCAGGAAAAACGTGAAGACCGCGATTGTGCCGCAGATCCCGCCCAATTCAGGCCGGATCAGTGCCCGCCGCCAGGGGGGGATGGGTTTGAGACGCTCGTCATCGGCGCTTCGGATCTGGGGCATTTTGCTGTCCTTGGGATTTGGGACAAAGGAAGGCTCCCGCCCGTCCTCCGCGCCTTAACAGGCGCGGGTCCCGTTGGGCCGCGCCGCGGGGCACGCCCCGCGGCGGTTGCGCCCTTGATCTGCGCGCCGCAACAAGCCTAGCGATATTCGCCTGCGAATTGCTCCACTTTGCCAAGCCCATCGGCGGTGACAAAGCCCGGGCCAGAATTGATGTTATTGCCCGGCAGCACCCCGAAACGGTGGTAATTGGCCATCACCACCACTGGCAGATAGGCCTGCAAAAACGGCTGCTGGTCGATCCCCCAAGCGATCACCCCGGATTTGATGCCTTTGACGATTTCGGCCCCCAGATCAAAGGTTCCGAAATAGATCTCGCCGCCCAGCCCGTTTTCCTCCAACGCAAGAAGCGTGGGATTGGCGCTGGTGGGGCCTAGGGTCAGGATCGCATCTGTTTCTGGATGGGCCGAAAGATAGGCCAGCACTTTGTTTTTGATCTCGGCCGGGTCTTGGCCGCTATCGATCATCTGATCGCCCAGATCCACCCCAAGCCCATCGGCAAAGCCTTGGCAGCGCTCGGTGGAGGAGGGCGAGGCAATATAATGGTTCACGCACAGAAACGAGCCCACCCCATCGGATTTGGCCCGCTGCCCCGCGGCAAGCCCAGCATCATATTCGGGCTGGCCCACATACATCAGCGCACCCAGATCGCGGGCTTGCTCTGGCGTGCCGGAATTCATGATGATCACATCCACCCCCGCATCCACCGCCGCCTGGATCGGGCCGGAAAGCACATCAAAATCGGCCAAGGTGGTGATGATCCCATCGGGCCCTGCCGCCGCGGCTTGGTCAATGATCCGCGCCATATCCGCCAGATCGCCAGTGGGCGGGTTGCGATAGTCAACGCGCACCCCCATCTGATCACCTGCCAAAGCGATGCCGTTTTTGATCGTGTTCCACCAACTGTCGCTATCGGGCGCATGGCTGACCAAAACATAGGTCAAATCATCATCCGCTTGCGCCATTTGCGGCCCCATCACAGGCAACGCCGTCATCGCGCTTAGCGCCAATCCCCAGGTCACGATCCGTTTCAATGCTCTCTCCCAATTGGTGCCAGGCTCTCAGTGCTTGAGCCAGGTGCAGTCATACATGCCTGTTTCCAAGATAGAAAGGCGAAGGCCGTCGGCCTTTGCAACCGGTTGCAAACCCCCTATGATCGTCCAAAGTGATCCAAGAGGGGCGCTATGGCGGTCACATTGAAAGAAGTGGCAGCGCGGGCGGGGGTGTCTCGCTCGGCGGTGTCGCGCAGCTTTACCAAAGGCGCCTCGGTGTCAGAGCGCACCCGCGCCAAGGTGATGAAAGCGGCGCGGGAACTGGGCTATTCCCCATCGGCTTTGGCCTCGGCGCTCTCCACCGGGCGCAGCAAATTGATCGGGCTGGTGTCCAACAATTTCCACAATCCGGTGTTCTTGGAAGTGTTCGATCAATTCACCCGCGGGCTGCAACAGGCAGAGCTGCGTCCTTTGCTGGTCAATCTGTCCCAGGAGACCAACCCGCAGAACACCCTGAGCATGCTGCGGCAATACTCCGTCGATGGGGTGATTGTTGCCTCGCCGAGCCTACCCCCCGGTTTTGCCAGCGCCTTTCGCCAAGCGGGCATGCCTGTGGTCCATGCCTTCGGGCGCTATTCTACCCATCCCGAAGTGCCCATGGTGGGGATCGACAATATCGCTTGTGGCTGGCTTGCGGCCAAAACCCTGCGGGCCCGTGGCTATCGGCGCATCGGATTTCTGGGCGGGCCAGAAAACGCCAGCGCGACCCAGGATCGCTTTACCGGTTTTCTGCAAGGGGCCAGTGGCGCGAGCGATCTGGAGATCACCCATTGTTTTGCCAGCGCCTATTCCTTTGATGCTGGGCGGGTGACCATGAGCAAGGAATTGCTGGCAGGCCCATCAGAGGCTTATTTCTGCGCCGAAGATGTGCTGGCCATCGGCGCGCTGAGCGCCGCGCAATCCGCGGGGCTGACCGTGCCCGATGATCTCGGCCTACTTGGCCTGGATGATATGGAAATGGCGCGCTGGGAGAACATCAACCTCACCACCATTCACCAGCCCCTGCCCGATATCGTTGCCGGGGCGATCGAGGTGATCACCGCGTTACTAGAAGCCCCGGAACGCGCCCCGGAGCAACGGCTTTTTCCCTGCCAGATCATCGAGCGGGGCACATTGCGGCCCCTGCCCGAAACCATAGCGACTTAAGCGCCGCAGCCCGCAATCGCATCGCCCAAAGCCCGCAACAAGGCCGGGTAAAACTCTGCCCCTGGCGCGATGCCTTGGCCCAGCGGGTCGAGCATAGCGATTTTTGCGCCAGTACCTTCTGCGATGCTCTCCACCAGGCCGGGGTTAAATTGCGGCTCTGCAAAGACGCAAACGGTACCCGCACCGCCCAGGCGTTCGCGCAGGGCCTGAAGATGGGCCGGGCCCGGACCAGAAGCATCAGACAGGCTGACCGCGCCCAAAGGCTGGATACCGAAATGCGCCTCGAAATATTGATAAGCGTCGTGGAACACCACATAGCGCAGATCGCCAAGCTCTGCGAGCTGCGCCGCCACCTCTGCCGCGGCAGCTGCGATCTCTGCCTGACCTGCGGCAGCATTGGCGCGATAGGTTTGGGCATTTTCGGGATCTGCGGCAGTCAGATCCTCGGCGATCGCGCTCAGCCAGATTTGCGCGTTTTCAGGAGAGAGCCAACCATGGGGATCAATCGCCCCTTCCGCATGGTCGTGATCATGGTGATGGGCGTCTTCTTCGCCATGGTGCTCGTCGTGATCGTCATGGGCGTCTTCGTGATGATCCGCATGCTCATCGTGATGCGCAGTGTGATCTTCGTCGTGATGCGCCTCATGGCCATCGTCGTGATGTTCTGCATGATCTTCATGGTGATCCCCGTGATGATCCGTGTGCTCTCCATGGTGATCCTCATGGTCTTCCCCATGGCCATCATGATCATCATGGGGCTCTTCTTCGAACAGCGCATTATCGCGGAACTCAAAGGTCGCAATGCCCTCACGGGTCATCATGGGCGCGGTCACGTGATCAGCGGGCAAACGCTCTAGCACCCGCGCTAGCCAGGGGGTCAGCTCGCCAGAGGTCCAAAACACCAGATCCGCTTTGTGCAATGCCCGCGCTTCGGTCGGGCGCATGGAATAGGCATGGGGCGAAGCGCCCTGTGGCAGGATCAATGCCGGCTCCCCCAGATCCCCCATCACCTGGGCGGTCAATCCATGTAGCGGCGCGATATCCACCGCCACCGCAGGCACATCCGCATATGCGCTTGTGAGGCCAAGCCCCATCGCCCCAAAGATTGCAGGAATTTTCCGGATCACAGCCATGATACACCTGTTATTGTATAACATCCAGCTTGGCCCCCTAAACCGAATGATATATCATCGCAAGACTTTGCTTGCCGGAGAGCCGAAATGACCGCCGCCCATGGCTTTGAACAGCATAATCACGCCACCTGTATCCGCGATGGGCTGCAAGTGGCCGAACGCATCTGCGCAGAGCGCGGATTGCAACTGACCCCAGTGCGACGGCGGGTGCTGGAATATTTGCTGGGCGAGCATCGCGCTTTGGGCGCTTATGAGATCCTCGACCGGCTGCGCGGCGAGGGCTTGGGCAAACAGCCCCCTGTGGCCTATCGGGCGCTGGATTTCTTAGTCAGCCATGGCTTTGCCCATCGGGTGGAAAAGCTGAACGCCTTTATCGCTTGTGGCCTGCCTGGTCAGCGCCATGACCCGGCCTTTTTGATCTGCTCCTCCTGCGGCACCGTGGCCGAGGCGCTCAGCAACAGCCAAAGCGACAGCTTGGCCCAAGCGGCCAAAGCCAGCGGCTTTGCCATCAAGCGCACGGTGATCGAGGCCGAAGGCACCTGCCCCAGCTGCACCGATGCCGAGGAAGCCCCATGCGATTGATCGATTGCGCCGGGCTGGGCGTGCGTTTTGGCAAAACCCAAGCTCTGCATCATGTGGATTTGCAGATCGACAAAGGCGAGATCGTCACCATTGTCGGCCCCAATGGCTCGGGCAAATCCACCCTGCTGCGAGCGTTGATCGGGGCTGTGCCGGTCACCGAGGGCCGGGTGATGCGCAGCCCGGGTCTGCGGATCGGCTATGTGCCGCAAAAACTGCATATCGACCCGACCCTGCCCATCACTGTGGCGCGGTTTTTGGGCCTGCCCCGCCGGGTGGCCCGCGCCAAAGCTGCCGCGGCCCTGGCCAAAGCCGGGCTAGAGGATCTGGGCGATCGCCAGATGGCCGCGCTGTCGGGCGGTCAGATGCAGCGAGTTCTGCTGGCCCGCGCTCTGCTCGAAGAGCCGAATTTGCTGATTCTCGATGAGGCCACCCAAGGGCTTGATCAGCCGGGATCTGCCGCATTCTATCAACAGATCGAAGCGGTGCGCGAAGATCTGGGCTGCGCGGTGTTGATGGTCAGCCATGAGCTACATGTGGTGATGAGCGCCTCGGATCGGGTGATTTGCCTCAATGGCCATGTGTGCTGTGAAGGCACCCCCGCCACCGTCTCGGCCGCGCCCGCCTATCGCGCGCTTTTCGGCACTGGCACCAAAGGCGCCTTGGCGCTCTATCGCCATGATCATCACGGCCATAGCCATGATGAGTTGAACTCCACCGCTGCGGAGTAATCTAAGATGATACTGGATGGATTTTTGCTGCGCGCCTTGCTGGCCGGGCTCGGGGTGGCGCTGGCCGCCGCCCCCATGGGCTGTTTCGTGGTCTGGCGGCGCATGGCGTATTTTGGCGATGCCACCGCCCATGCGGCAATGTTGGGCATCGCCCTGTCTTTGGCCTTTTCCGCACCGCTTTTGGCCGGCACGCTCAGCGTGGCGCTGTTGATGGCCCTGGTGGTGGCCCGTTTGGGAGAGCGCGGCATTGCCGTGGATACAGCCCTTGGGGTGATGGCCCATGCCTCGCTGGCCTTTGGGGTGGTGGCCATGACCTTCATCCCCGGTGTGCGGCTGGATCTAATGGCCTATCTTTTTGGCGATATCCTGGCGGTCAGCCAAGGCGATGTGGCCTTGATCTGGCTGGGCGCGGCGGCGGTTCTGGCGCTGCTCAGCTGGCGCTGGTCACCGCTATTGACCGCGACGCTTTCGCCCGAGCTGGCCCAGGCCGCTGGGATCAATCCAGATCGCGAGCGGCTGTTTTTGACCATCGCCCTGGCCCTGGTGGTGGCGCTGGCGATCAAAGTTGTGGGGGTGTTGCTGATCGCCGCCATGCTGGTGATCCCCGCCGCTGCCGCGCGCCCTTTGGCCCATACCCCGGAAGGCATGGCAAGGATTGCCACATTGCTGGCGGCAGGCTCGGTGATTTCGGGCGTCTGGCTATCCTTTGCCATGGACACCCCCACCGCGCCCACCATTGTCTGCGCCGCCGCATTGGCTTTTGCGCTTAGCAATGGCGGCGCTTGGCTGTGGGCCCGCCGCAAACCCAGCTAGGCGGCCTATTGAGCCCGCTGCGCCAGCAGATCCACAGTCACGCTCACCGCAAAGCCCACCGTGGCCTCGTCATTATAGCTGGTGGTGCCCACTTGGAAATCGCGCCGGTCGATCACCAAACCACCCTGAGCGCGGGCCAAATCCCC
>JAOXSB010000266.1 GCA_025800345.1 Mangrovicoccus sp.
AGGCGCAGCAATTGGCTCTGGCCGAAGCCCCCCGCCGCTTTGACCCCACAGGCCAAGTGGTGCTGGCCGGGGCCAGCGCGCAACAAACCGAGCATTGGGCCGAGCAATTGCGCCAACACCTGCCCGCTCTCATTCACCCCACAACTGTGCAAGCGGCCCTCTCGGGCATGCGCGCTGGAAACGCCCCCGATGTTTTCGCGATAACTTGCGGAACCGACCATCGCGACCCCGGCATTCAACTGATCTCAGAGCTGCGCAGCCGCCGGGAAAGCCATCATGCGGCGCTGATCGCGGTGATTACCCCCCCAGAAGCGATCCGCTGCGCCCGGCGGGACCGCGCGGCGATGGCACTGGACATCGGCGCGGCAGATGTCATGGTGGCAGGCTTTGAGCCGCAAGAGCTCGCCCTGCGGATGATCCGGCAATTGGCCCATAAAAAGCAAGCGGATTTCCGGCGGCAAACCCTGCGCAATGGCTTGGAAATGGCAATCACCGATCCTTTGACCGGTCTTTATAACCGCCGCTATGCCCTGCCTCAATTGGCCCGGATCAGCACCGCCGCATGGGCCCAAAACACCCCGTTCGCCACCATGGTTCTGGATATTGATCGCTTCAAATCCATCAATGACAATTTTGGCCACGCCGCAGGCGATCAAGTCTTGATGAATATCGCGGCCCGGCTAAAGAAAAACCTGCGGGCCAATGATTTGCTCGCACGGATCGGCGGCGAAGAATTTTTGATCGCAATGCCCGGCAGCGGCGAAAACGCTGCGGGCGAAGCCGCCGAACGGCTGCGCGATGTGATCCGGTTGCATCCGGTTTGTTTGCCCGATGTGACACAGAAAATATCGCTCACCTGCTCCATCGGGGTTTTTGTCACCGATCCAAGACGCATCCCAGCACCCAAACCGCCCGCCCCGCCCCCGGTGGCAGAACTGATCCAAGAGGCGGATAAGGCACTCTATCTGTCGAAATCCAAAGGCCGCGATATGGTCAGCTTCGCCCGCCCCGCCGCCTAATCATAAGGCGCGCGCTGCTTATCTCCATCACGATGCTTGTGCTCTGGATATTTGCGATCATGCCCGCGCCCTTCCTTGCGCAGCTTTCGTTTGGCCATGCGGTCGGCAAAAGCCTCTCGCTGGGCTTGGGGCATTGCGGCCAAAGTCTCGATCAATGCCTGGTCCACCGCCTCAGCACGGGTTTGGCGCAGCGCGCGTCGGGTCTCAAAAAGCCCCGTCAAGGCGTCACGATCCAAAGGATCTGCCCGCAATACCCGGTCGATCTGGCGCAATAGATCCCGTTCTTCCCCCCGGCTTTGGGCAAAATCCGCTGGCCCGTCGCGCAAACGCGCCCGCAGATCTTGCCGCGCGTCTTGGGGCAACATCATCGCAGTGGGCAGACGCCCAGCCGCGCGCAGCTCCGCCCCGGGCCGCTCGCCGCGCTCGGGTCCGCCAGAGAGAAACAGCCCGAGCGCCGCCCCCAGCACCAGAACATTCAGCGCCAGCGACAGCGCCACCAAAACCCGCCAGAACAATCGCGATTTCGGGCGCTGCGCCCGCGGCGGCTCTGGCATATCCGTATCAGGTTCTGCCATGGCTCAAATATCTCCCATCCAACCGCCAATCGTTGGAAAACGATAGGCAAGCTCTAAGCCGAATTCCGTCTCCATCATCGCCGAGGCCTCAAGCGCCAATGCGTCGCCAGCCGACAGCCCGATCCAAATCCCGATCAGCGCCACCATCGCCAGGCCGGCGGGCATCGCGCCGCGCCAGAGCGGGGCATCAAAGAAACGCGCAAATCGGCCGCGCGGGCGACGAGCAGCGCTTGGGACAGGCGGCGCCTCGGGCTGCTGTGCGAAAGCCTCCTCAAACAGCTGCGCCGTGAGCCGGGCGCTTGGTTCTGGCGGGGTGGCGCGCGCAGCCGCGAAAAGATCATCTAACGCGCGATCATCCATCAGTGGTTCCTGCTTATCACCTGTCATAGCCCAAATTCTCCCGTTGCCCCGCCAAAAGCGATTTCAGCTTACGCTTGCCCCGCGCCGTTAAACTTTCCACCGCCTCTACTGAGAGGTCCAAAATCTCGGCGATCTCAGGATTGGCCAAGCCTTCCAGATGCCGCAGCACCACCGCTTGGCGCTGTCTCTCGGGCAATTGTGCCAAGGCCTGATCCAGCGCGGCCAAACGGTCCGAACGTTCCAATTGCGCCTGAGCGCTTGGGGTTTCATCGGCAAATTCCGCGTCAGGCTCCAGCGGAACATCACGGCGTTTGCGCAAATGATCCGTGCAAAGATTGACCACCACGCGATACAGCCAAGTGCTGATCTGGGCCTCGCCACTGCGCCAGCCAGGGGCGGCTTTCCACAAACGCAGCAGCGCCTCTTGGGTGACTTCCTCCGCCTCAGCCTCGCGCCCAAGCATGCGCCGCGCCACCGCAAAAACCCGGGGGCTCAAACGCAGCACCAAGATCCGCGCCGCCTGGCGGTCTCCCGCCGCATAGCGCGCCAATAGCACATCATCGGGCAAATCCGCGGCGGCATCATCAAAGGCCATGCTCATATCCCATCCCTAGGCATGTGCCTGCCCCACGGCAAGCCAGTGCCAGAGCCCTGCCCCAGCACCACGCCAGCCCGGTTTAGTTGCGCATTGTGCCCTCGGAACCGCCATACTGGCCGCCATGGGCGCCGCCCTTGTGATGCGGCCCACGCCCTTCGCCGGATTTGCGACCATAGCGATATTTCTTGGCCTGGGCGAATTCATCTTCAGAGATCACCCCGTCATTGTCGCGATCGACCCGGTCAAACATGCGCCCGGCGCGCCCTTCAGCCATCTCAGCGCGAGACAATGCACCATCCCCATCGGCATCCATCCGCTCGATCATGTGATCCGCCATCCGCTCCACCCGCGCCTCATCCTTGCGCTTCACTTGGGTGACCAATTCCTCGCGGCTGAGCATCCCATCGCCATTGGCATCTGCGGCGGCAAACCGTTTATCCCCCTGGGCCTGTGCTTCGGCTTGGGTGATTTTGCCATCCCCATCAGCATCCAATGTGGCGAAATCGGGGCGCTTGAACGCATTCGTCTGTGCTGGCGCTTCGGCCTCTTGCGCCAATGCAGGCATCGCCAAAGCGATCATCAAACTCGCCGGGATCAAAATACGCGACATCATCATATTTCTCCTCATGAGCGGCTCTGCCGCATGTGATATCTTTCAAACGCAGCCCCTGCCGGTTTCCGTCGCAGTTTTTTCCGCGCCCCAGACTGCCAGGCCCTGGCGCGACCAAATCCACCTGGATCGCAGCCCGGCCAAAAGCTAGATAAGGACCTGGAGGAGACCGAAATGAGCATTATTGATACGGCCCCAGATGATCGGCCCATGGGCCCTGCCATTCGGCGCGGGCTGATGTGCCGCTGCCCCAATTGCGGCAAAGGGCGGGTGTTGCAGGGATATCTGAAACTACGCCCGGCCTGTCCGGTCTGCCACGAAGATCTCAGCCATCAGCGTACCGATGATGGTCCGGCCTATCTGACCATCTTGGTGGTGGGCCATCTCATGGCGCCGATCCTGCTCTCGGTTTACACGCTCTATCGCCCCGAACCTTGGGTGACGATCACCGTGTTTTCCATCGGCTGTGTCGGGCTGTCTCTTGCGCTGCTGCCCCGGTTCAAAGGCATGATGCTGGCGATCCAATGGGCCCGGCGCATGCATGGGTTTGATCAAGGGTGACGCACGCGGCCCCAAATCCCCCGATCCGTGATGCGGCAACGCTGATCCTGCACCGCCCAGGCCAAAGCGGCGGGCCGCCCGAAGTGCTTATGGGTCAGCGCGGCGCAGGCGCTGCGTTTATGCCCGACAAATTCGTCTTTCCCGGCGGCGCGCTTTCGCCCGAGGATGAACAGGTGCCCCTGGCAGGGCTGCCCAACCGCCTGTGCCAAGAGCGGCTCATCGCGGAGAACGCAGGCCCCAGCGCCACAGCCATCATGGCCGCCGCGATCCGCGAGCTATGGGAAGAAACCGGTTTGATGCTGGGCCAGAAAGGCGATTGGCCCATAGCGCCCCCAGGGGAATGGGCCAGTTTCGCCCATGCGGGCTATCGCCCCGATGCCTCAGGCCTGCGCTTTATGTTTCGCGCGGTGACCCCACCCGGACGACCCCGGCGCTTTGACGCGCGGTTCTTTGTGGTGGAGGGACACCATGCCAGCGGCGAGATCGGCGGCGATGGCGAGCTGTCCAATCTGCAATGGATCCCGCTGGATCAATTGCGCCAGTTCAACCTGCCCTTCATCACCCAAGTGGTTCTGGCGGAATTGCCCGGGCTTTTGACCCATTCAGAGCCGCCCGAGCGGTTGCCATATTTCCACGCCCAAGACGAAGAGGTGCTGTTTCAGAACCTGCAGGGCAAAAGCCCGCTAGACCGGTTCTAAGAGAGGCGGGCTGCGGGGCCCGGTGACATCACCAGCCCCCCCAGCGCGAATTTAATAGGGCAGCGGGTATTGCCGCGCCACAGCGGCGATATCGCTCATCACCTCTTCCGACAGTTCCAATTCGCTGGCGGGCAGGATCTCTTCGAGCTGCGCCACACTGGTGGCCCCGAAGATGGACGAGGTCACAAAGGGGCGGGTGCGGCACCAGGCCAGAACCATCTGCGTTTGGTTCAGCCCATGTTTGGCAGCCACATCCCCATAGGCATCCGCGGCAGCCACGGCGCGCTCGGTCAAGCGCCCATGCAATGTGCTATCGCCATCTTGCGCCCGCGAGCCATCGGGCACCACGCCGCCGCGATATTTGCCCGTAAGGATCCCAAAAGCCAGCGGTGAATAAGCCAGTAGCCCGACGCCTTCATTGGCGCTGACCTCCGCAAGATCGGTGTCATAAAGCCGATGCATCAGAGAATATTCATTCTGGATCGAAACCGGGCGCGGCCCGCCCATGCGCTCGGCCACATCGCACCAACGCACCGTGCCCCAAGCGCTTTCATTGGACAGACCAAAATGGCGGATCTTGCCGGCTTTGATCTGTTCTTGCAGCGCGCCGATCACGTCTTCCATATGGGCGATATTGGCCGCGCGGTCCTGACCGCTGGGATCATATTCCCAGTTCTGGCGGAACGCATAAGAGCCGCGATTGGGCCAATGGAGTTGATAGAGATCGATCACATCGGTTTTCAACCGCTTGAGCGAGCCTTCCAGCGCTTTGACGATCTCGCCCGAGGAAATCGCCGCCCCGCCCCGGCACCAACCATCATTCACGCCCGCGATTTTGCTGGCCAAAATCCATTTGTCGCGCTGCCCGGTTTTGGCAAACCAATTGCCGACGATCGCTTCGGTATGGCCCACGGTTTCCGCCTGCACCGGCAAAACCGGATACATCTCGGCGGTATCCATGAAATTCAGGCCATATTCCAACGCGCGGTCAATCTGCGCATGGCCTTCGGCCTCGGTGTTTTTGCTGCCCCAGGTCATCGTGCCCAAGCACAGATCGCTGACCATCAACTCGCTATGGCCCAGTGGGTTAAACTTCATAAAGGCGTCCTCATTCAGATCTTAACCCTTGAGCTAACATCTCAGAGCGCAACTGCAATGGCGGGCAAGCCGCGATGACAAAGACTCTGATGTGGAGCCAGTAGGCTCTCCAGCCAGCGCAAACCCATTAATCCAAAAGTTTATAGCAATATCAAAGCTTAATGCCAGACACTTGCTTCGACGGGTTAAGTCACCGAAGAAACACCAATCCGCAACGAACACGTGACTTACAAAACCTTCTCAAGGCCGGGGTCAGCCGACGGTGATGCCTCGCCAAATGTGCGCCGCGCTTGAACGATCTTCCAAGCTGCCCGCGCAGCCCCGCCACCGGCCCGCCACCGGCCCGCCACCGGCCCGCCGCCGAAACAGATCCGACCTGCTTGCATCCGCCCGCGCGAACAGGCAGAGGCTGCCGGATGCGTCTTCGAGCTTACTCCGTTCACTTCTTCACTGCTATCGGCGCCTCGCTTGCCATGCTTGCTTTGCTGGAAGCGGCGCAGCAAAATTGGTCGATGATGGCGATCTGGCTGGCTATTGCCCTGATCGTTGATGGCATCGATGGGCCCTTGGCCCGGCGCTATGATGTGCGCAACAATGCTCCGGCGATTGATGGGGTGCTGCTGGATCTGATCATTGATTTTCTCACCTATGTGATGATCCCGGCCTATGCGCTTTATGGATCGGGGCTGCTGCCCGGATGGACGGGCTGGTTCGCGGTGCTGCTGATCCCCTTTGCCTCATCGCTTTATTTCGCCGACACTCGCATGAAGACCGCCGATGCCTCCTTTCGCGGCTTTCCCGGCTGTTGGAATATGGTGGTGCTGGCGTTTTTGGTGATCGAGCCAAGTTGGGCGGTAATCCTTAGCGTGATTGTCTTGCTATCCGCAGCCCAGTTCCTGGCCCTGCGCTTTGTCCACCCGGTGCGCACCGCGCGCTGGCGGGCGGTCACGCTGCCGCTCGCTCTGATCTGGACCGGCGCGATTGCCTATTCCGCTTGGTATGATTTCACCGCGAATGCGCTGGTGACTGGGGTGGTGGCCGCAACCTCGCTGTATTTGCTGCTGGCGGGGATCGCCCAGCAGGTCATTTATGATCGCGGAAAGATGCGCTGAGCCCTTCACGCTTTGCATTTCTTGCGGCCCAATGGCTGATTTCCCCGCAAAAGGCGGCAAAAAGCGACAAAGCTGGTGATTTTAACGCATAATCACGCAAATGGGATCAACTGTTGGGCGCATCAAGGGAATCCTCTGCTAGGGTGTCCTTATGAAACACTTGGTTTTCCTTCTGATCGTGATCTGCGCCCCGCTCGCGGCTTTGGCCGACCCTGCCCGCTATCGGTTGGACCAAGCCAATTCCCAAGTGGAATTCACCTATAAGATCTCTGGCCAAGACAGCTCTGGCACCATGCCCATCGCCCAAGCGGATTTGGTGCTCGATTTCGATCAAGCCGCGCGTTCCAGCGCGCTGGTGGTGCTCAATCCCAAAGGGGTGAAAACCGGCTTGGTTCTGGCCACCCAAGCGCTGAAAAGCGCCGAGGTGCTACATACAGAACGTCATCCACAGATCCGCTTTGAAAGCCGGAAAATCTGGGCCACCGCGGGCGGGGCCACGATGATCGGGGATGTCACCATTCGCGGCGTGACCCAGCCCTTGACCTTAGCCGCGAAAATCTACCGCCCCCAAGGCAGCGCGGCGGGGGATCATAGCCGATTGAGCGTGGTGCTGACCGGGCAAGTCGATCGCCGGGCCTTTGGCGCAGATGGTTATGGGGATCTTGTGGGCCCCTTGGTGGATCTGCGCATCACCGCAAGGCTGACCCGGGTGACGGGTTAAGCCCGCCCGCCAAAAACCGCATGTTACCCTCGCATTGCAGCTGCGGATTTTGCGGCCTCTAATCTGGCAGAACGATAGGGTTTATGGGCTTTGTCGAGCCCGCGAAACGGGTGATCCTCGCCCCAAACCACGCGGGTGTCACGGGACACAAGCCGCGCTTCCATCCGGTCCAATTCCGCCAAAGCACTCGCCATATCGCGATGTTTGGCCATGGCTTTGCGATAGGCCCGGCGCACAGAGCTAGGGCTCCACGGCAGAATGGCTGTGCTGATCCAACCTCGCAATTCCGGGGGCAGGCCATCGAATTCGCGCATGGGATCGCCCTGGCGGCGGCGCTGTCTGAGGCTGGTATTTCCTTGATTGCGCGCCATCAGCGAACCGCCCCGCCCTGGGCCATCGCCCCGGCGATCCTCGCGCGCCTGAGATCTCTATGCCGCAACGGGCTGTCACAAATTACCATCAAAAGACCATCAAGACTGACCCTATCGGGCCGCCTCGATACCCTATGTTATAACATAACTCAAGATAGCTGGTCGCTGCAAAACCGCTCTCCACATTTGCGCGTCATGGCTTAGAATACCGCCGATCAAGCTCCGGGGTTCCATGACACGACTGCCAATCCGTTCTTTCTGCGCTGCTTTGTTTCTCAGCGCCCTGCCGCTGGGGGCCGATCCCGACCCGCTGCGCTTTAACCATGTGCTAGAGATCGACGATCTAAACATCCCAGTGCCCATGGAGCTTTATCTCACCCCCCGCTCGCAAACGGTGATCCATGCCAAAGTGGCGGGCAATCTAGCGCAGCTTCAGCGCCATCTGCCCGCGCTTCTCAGCGATGTGGCCCAAGATGATTGCACCACCCGGATCGCGGTGCAAACCGATCACGCCGTTGCCCAAGGCGGTGGGATCCGCGCCAGAGGCCGGGTGCAGATCCAGCAATTTCTGTGCAATCGCGAAAGTGATTTCGACAGCCGAGTGCGGATCTTTAACCATGTCACCACCGTCGATCTGCTGCTGGTGGGGGGCATTGCCAATGATTGCCTCGATGCCCGTTTGGACGAGCTTGAACTGAACCCCAGCGGACTGGTGGGCGGCGTGCTCAATATCACCGGACTGACCCGCCGCATTCAAGAAACCGTGCGCACTGAACTGAACGAGATCCTGAATTCCGAAGAAAACTGCCTGGAAATGCCCGAGGCGTTGCAAGTGCTGAACACCCGGGTGGAACGGGGCGGGTTTCGGGATTTTGGCGATGGCGAGCTGGGATTTGTCATCCAAGGCACCGTAGATCTGCAATCGCAAAATGTGATCGATCTGCTGGCGCTGCTCTATGAAGAAGGGCTTTTGGATCCCCCCTAAGCGCCTGAAGGCTGGCCAATCCCGGCGCAGCAGAGTAAGCCGCCCCGGCGCGGGTAAGCTTTGGCGCAACAACACCAAGACGGAGCGGTTTGATGGCGCGGATCCTCATCACCTCGGCGATCCCCTATATCAATGGGATCAAGCATTTGGGCAACCTTGTGGGCAGCCAGCTTCCGGCGGATCTGTTCGCACGCTATCACCGGGCCCGTGGCAATGAGGTGATGTTTCTCTGCGCCACCGATGAACATGGCACGCCGGCGGAACTGGCCGCAGCCAAAGCGGGCAAGCCGGTGGCGGATTACTGCGCCGAAATGCATGAGGTGCAATCAGAGATCGCCGATGGGTTCCGCCTGTCATTCGATCATTTTGGCCGCTCTTCGAGCCCGCAAAACCACGCGCTCACCCAGCATTTCGCGGGCAGGCTGGCCGAGGCCGGTCTGATCGCCGAGGTTTCTGAACGCCAGGTCTATTCCCATGCGGATGGGCGGTTTCTGCCCGATCGCTATATCGAGGGCACCTGCCCCAATTGCGGCTATGACCGGGCTCGCGGCGATCAATGCGAGAACTGCACCAAACAGCTCGACCCCACCGATCTGATCGAGCCGCGCAGCGCCATTTCCGGCTCCACCGATCTTGAAGTGCGCGAGACCAAGCACCTGTATCTGCGCCAATCGCAAATGCGCGACCAGCTCGACGCCTGGATCGACAGCAAAGCCGATTGGCCGGTGCTGACCACTTCGATTGCGAAAAAATGGCTCCATGATGGGGACGGGCTGCAAGATCGGGGCATCACCCGTGATCTCGATTGGGGCGTGCCGGTGAAAAAGGGAGGCGCGGATTGGCCCGGCATGGAAGGCAAGGTCTTCTATGTCTGGTTCGACGCGCCCATCGAATATATCGCTTGCGCCGCCGAATGGGTGGATGCGGGCAAAGGCAGCGATTGGGAACGCTGGTGGCGCACCGATAAAGGCGCCGAGGATGTGCGCTATGTCCAGTTCATGGGCAAGGATAACGTGCCTTTCCACACGCTCAGCTTCCCGGCCACGATCATGGGCTCGGGCGAGCCATGGAAGTTGGTGGATTACATCAAATCCTTCAACTACCTCAATTATGATGGCGGCCAATTCTCGACCTCGCAAGGGCGCGGCGTGTTCATGGATCAGGCGCTGTCGATCCTGCCCGCCGATTACTGGCGTTGGTGGCTGCTCAGCCATGCGCCGGAAAACTCCGACAGCGAATTCACCTGGGAGAATTTCCAAGCTTCGGTGAATAAGGATCTGGCCGATGTGCTGGGCAATTTCGTCAGCCGGGTGACCAAATTCTGCCGCTCCAAATTCGGCGAACAGGTGCCCGAGGGCGGCAGCTATGGCCCGGCAGAGGCCGCAGCGATCGAGGAACTCACCGGGCGCATCAAAGCCTATGAAGCTCATATGGAAGCTATCGAGATCCGCAAGGCCGCCAGCGAGCTGCGCGCGATCTGGGTTGTGGGCAATGAATATCTACAATCGGCCGCGCCCTGGACGGCGTTTAAAACCGATCCCGAAGCCGCCGCGGCCATCACCCGGTTCGCGCTGAACCTGATCCCGCTTTATGCCGGGCTCTCGGCCCCTTTTATCCCCGATGCGGCCGATGCCATGGCCAAAGCCATGGGGCTTGAGGGCGCGCAATGGCCGGGCAGCGCCGAGGACACGCCCCTGGTAGCAGGGGCCGCCTTTACCGTGCCAGATGTGCTATTTGCCAAAATCAGCGACGATCAGCGCGAGGAATGGCAAACCCGCTTCGCTGGCACAAGGTAACCGCCGGTTCGCGCCCGCCCGCGCGGCTTTGCCATTGCAGAGCCAAGCGGTTGCGGGCAGGAATTTGTGACCCTCATCGCCGCTTGGATGTGATTATGGCGCGCTACGAACGTTTTGCTGTGTATTACCTGCCCCCCGAAGGGGATTTTGCGGATTTTGGCGCCGCTTGGCTGGGCTGGGATATGGTTGCTGGCGCGCCCTGCCCCCATCCAGATCTGCCGGGCTTGCCCAAACCCATTGCGACCCTGACCCAAAAACCGCGCCGTTATGGGTTTCACGCCACGATCAAAGCCCCGTTTCACCTGGCCGAAGGCTGCAGCCCCGATGGGCTTGATGCCTCTTTGGCCGGGCTCTGCACCCGGTTGGCCCCGGTGCAAATCGATGGGCTGACCCTGTCCACCATGGGCGGGTGCGCAGCGCTTATCCCCCAAGGGGATGTTACCGCGCTGAACGCCCTGGCCGCAGAGGTGGTGCGCGGGCTGGATGAGTTTCGCGCCCCGGCAGGGGCGGTGGAATTGGCCCGGCGGCGCCTGCGCCATCTGTCCGAGCGGCAAGAAGCCAATCTCATGGCCTGGGGCTATCCTTATGTGATGGATGAGTTTGGCTTTCACATCACCCTGACCGGCTCCATGAAACCAGCGCTGGCCAAGGCGGTGAAAGAAACCCTGACCCCAGTGCTAGACGATCTGCTGCCCCGCCCGCTGATGATCGATGCGCTCAGCCTGGTGGGTCAGGATAGCGAGGGGTTCTTCCACCTGATCCACCGCTACCCGCTTACCGGCGGCGCGGGTTAAAAGCGCCCGCCACAGGGCTTTGGTAGATCCCCGCGAGAAACAGGCAAAGCCCGGCCCCGGCGAGGCAACACTTGAGGTGTCAGCACGCTAGAGTGCTGCGACAACCCCCATAAAAAACGTGGCCATGAAAAATTAAAGCCGCGCAGCCGAAGCTGCGCGGCAATGGCTCGGGAGGGGAGCCTTTGCAGAGCCCTTACTCGGGTGGGGCCTGCAAATACGCAATCACCGCATCGCGATCGGCTTCTTTTTTCAGCCCGGCAAAGGACATCTTGGTTTTCTTGATGAAGCTTTTGGGCTTTTCCAGGAACGCATGCAGGCTGGCTTCATCCCAAACCAACCCATCCTCGGCCATGGCCATCAGCGGTTTGGAATATTTGAACCCATCCACCTGACCTGCGGGCGCGCCCACAATGCCGGTCAAGATCGGGCCGGTCCGGTTTTTCGCGCCATCGCCCAGCTGGTGGCAGGATTTGCATTTCTTGAAAACCTTCTCACCGGCAGCGGCCAGTTCCGGATCAATCTCTACCGCGGCCACGGGTTCGGGCGCCGGTTCCGCCGCAGGCTCGGCCGCAGCCGGGATCACTTCGGCCTCTGCCGGAGCTGGGGCAGCAGAGGCTTCTTCCTCTGCCCCTTCTTCCTCTGGGGTCACATCCAGCACCCGCGCGCGCATGGTGATCTCAACGCTGTCCTTACAGTTTTCCATGCACGGGGCGTCATTCCAAAAATGCGCCTCGGATGCGTCGCGATCATCTTCGATGAAACCCGCCGCATTGGGCATTTCCACATCCAAAAACGTCTCTTTGGACAGGACGAAATCATCCTCCACCAGATCGTTGGAATACAGGATATAAGCCACAATCGCATAGACCTCATCGGCGCTGAGCGATTGCGCATCCCCAAAGGGCATAGACCGGTTCACATAATCCCAAGTGGTGGAAAGATAGGGCCAATAAGACCCAACGGTTTTCAGCGGATCTTCATGATCCAATGTGTCCGCCCCGCCCGCAAGCTTGGGCCAATTATCCACACCTTCAGCGAAATCCCCGTGGCACACCGCGCAATTATCCGCGAAGACCTCTTCCCCGGTCCACACATCACCAGAACCTTCGGGCAGGCCAGTGCCATCCGGGCGAATATCAAGATCCCAAGCGGCGATCTCTTCGGGCAGCGCAGGCCGCCCAAGCCCGAGTTTCTCGGCAAAGGCAGGCGCGGTGACACAGATTGCCAGAGCGCTGGCTGTGAGCAGCTTAAGAGGTTTCGACATTTTCGGCCTCCCCGTCGGAATTCACCCACCAGGTCTGAATGCAGTTATTGTGATAGATCGAGTTCAGCCCGCGGGTCTCGCGCAGCTGCGCTTTCGAGGGCTGCACATAACCGGTGCTGTCGATGGCGCGCGATTGCAGCAACATCTCTTCGCCCTGCCAATCCACATCCAGATAGAATCGGGTCAGCGCCATGGGCTTGCCCGGCTCGGCCAGACGCGCGGTCTCCCAGGTGATGCCGCCATCGCGTGAGACATCCACCCGCTCGATCGCGCCGCGCCCGGACCAGGCCAAACCAGTGATCACCAGCGGGCCATGACCATGTTTGATCGGCGCTTGCGGGCTGGGGCTGGTGATGACGGATTTCGCATCCATCACCCAGGTCCATTTCCGGCTGGTGCCATCTTCCAACGTATCGGTGTATTTCGAGGTTTCCTCGCGGCTTTCCACCGGGCCATCCATGACCTCGATCCGGCGCAGCCATTTCACCCACATATTGCCTTCCCAGCCGGGCACCACCAAGCGCACGGGATAGCCATGTTCTTTGCGCAGCGCCTCGCCATTGGCTTTAAAGGCGATCATGCAATCATCCAGCGCCTTTTCCATGGGGATAGAGCGCCCGTTTGAAGAGGCATCCGCGCCTTCCACATAGATCCATTTGCCTTCAGGCTTGATCCCGGCCTCGGACAGCAGCGTACGCAGGGTCACGCCGGTATATTCCATGTTATGGATCATACCGTGGGTGAATTGCGCCCCATTCAGCTGCGCGCCGGCCCATTCCATCCCGGTATTGGCCGCGCATTCTAGGAAAAACGTGCGCTGCTCCCGGGGGAAACGTTCCAGATCCTCATAGGTAAAGACCAAGGGCGTTTCCACCAAGCCGTTGATCATCAGCCGGTAATCTTCCTTGGCCAGTTCAATCGCCCCGGAATGATGGCGCTCGAAGGCGCAGCCCTGGGGCGTGATCGTGCCATCAAGCGCGTGGATCGGCGTAAAATTGATCGAGCTGATCGTATCGGCGGTAAGCCATTCCACATTGCGGCGCACCACATCGGTTTCAAACCGGATCGGCAGCCCATAGGGCGTGGCATCCACCCCATCGCCCAGACCACTGGCCCAAGGTTGCACTTCGGTGATCAGCGGATCGGCCCCATTGGCGCGGGCCGCACCGGCCGCCGCCAAAGCGCCCACCGCAGCCACGCTGCCTTTCAAGAACCCGCGGCGCGAGGCCCCGGAACCATCGGACTGGTGCATCACGTCCTCCTTTTTGGCTGTCTTACCCATGGCTTAGGCCCCCACAACTTGAACGGAATTGTTGGGATCTACAGAAACCGTGCCATGGCGCTTGATATAGCTTTCCACCACATCCCAGATCGCTGGGCCTTCGGTGCCTTCATTCACGCTGGCCCAGCCGGACACCACATAGGTCTTGGCCGGATCAATCGCTTCGCCGGTTTTCAGCAAGGTCATCTCGGTGATGCGGCTGCCTTGGGGCTTGGTCACATCAATGCGGTACCCCATGCCGCCCACCCGAACCATATCCCCGCCCTGCTGGTAATAAGGGTCCGGGTTAAAGAGGTTATCGGCCACATCTTCCATGATCACATGGAGCATCTCGCCGGTCATTTCTGACCGATAGGCTTCGGGATAGCTCATGCCGGTGGCGTTAAACACATCCTCGCGGGTGATTTTATCGCCGGGCAGCAAGCTTGGCCCCCAACGGAAACCCGGGCTCAGGGCAATATCGGCCTCGCGCTCTTCGATCAGCGCATTGCAGATCAGATCATCCCAAGTGCCGTTGAAATTGCCCCGGCGGTAAAGAAGGCTATCGGTGCTGCCCAGCTCTTCGGCCAGCGCCTCGGTATAAGGCGCGCGCTGCTCATCAATCAGGGCGGTCATCTCTGCATCCGGGGTGATCACATCGGAAAAGATCGGGATCAGCTTATGGCGCACGCCTTGCACGCCGCCATCGCGCACATCCAGATCCACCCGGCTGACGAATTTCCCGTTCGAGCCGCTGGCGATCAACAGCGTCTTGCCCACTTTCACCGGCTCGGGCAGCGCATCATGGGTATGGCCGGTGAGGATCAGATCAATGCCCTCGACCCGGCTGGCCAATTTGCGGTCCACATCAAACCCGTTATGGGACAGCACCACCACCGCATCGGCGCCCGCGTCGCGCACCTCTTGCACCACTTCGCGCATGCGGTCTTCGCGCACCCCAAAGCTGAGCCCCGGGAACATCCAGCCGGGATTGGCGATGGGCATATAGGGGAAGGCTTGGCCGATCACCGCGATCTTGGCGCCGCCGCGCTCAAAGATCTTATAAGGCTCATAAGCGGGCTCATCCCATTCCGCGTCATAGATATTGGCGCCCAGGAAAGGAAAGCTCAGGTGATTGTCGATGATCTCGGTCACCCGATCGATGCCGAGGGTAAATTCCCAATGGGCGGTCATGGCATCAGGGTTCAGCGCGTTCAGCACATTCACCATATCCTGGCCATGGGTCATCTGGGCGGTATAGCTGCCCTGCCACGTATCGCCGCCATCCAGCAGCAAGGCGTCCGGGCGTTCGGCCCGGATCGATTTGACCACCGTGGCCACCCGATCCATGCCGCCCATTTTGCCATAGCCTTTGGCCAGAGAGGCAAAATCCACATAGGTCAGCGCATAGGCCTCGGGCGTGCCCGGGGTCATGTTGAAAAGCTTTAGGAAATCTTGGCCGGTCACATGGGGCGGCAAGCCATTCACATCGCCCACACCCAGATTGATCTCGGGCTCGCGGAACCAGATGGGTTTAAGCTGGGCATGAATATCGGTGATATGGATCAACGTGACATTGCCCATCGTGTCGAATTCAAGCAGCTGATCTTGGGTCAGCGCTTGCTGCGCGGCCAGACGCGCCCAATTGCCAATCCCCGATGCGCCGTAAATGGCGGAAGCGGCCACACTGGCCTGTAAAAAATCGCGGCGCGAGATCATAAGCGTCTCTCTCCTGCTCACACACGCAGCTTCCCTGTGCTCAGAAGAAAGCTCCTCTCAGCCGGTCCGTTGCAGATCCAAGAAATTCCCAGGCGCGCCCGACACTGCCGGGCGGCCCCGTGATTTGGGTATTAGTTGCGCACCGAAGGTGCTTCGACGCTCAACCCATTGCCGCGGGTGGCCACGTAAAGCTCCAGCGCCACGAATTCCGCGCTGCCGGGCTTATAGGTATGGGCGCGAGTGTCACGGATGCAGCCTTTGAACCGGGCATGGGCCGAATTCAGCTTAGCGTTTTTCAGCCGGTAAACCGGAAAGCCATTGATCTGGCCCTGGCTCAGATGATCGGCGCGGATCATGTCGCCATAATGGTCCTCATGGCAATTGGCGCAGGCCAATTCGAGCTGCCCGGTGCGGGTATAGTAAAGCTCTTTGCCCATTTCCCAATATTCTTGGGCCGGACCGTCATAGGCCACATTCACCGGCAGGCCCCGGGATGGAACGGAAATCAGCGCGGTCATATTGACCATATCGCTGCCATCATATTTCCATTCCTCGGCTTCCATCTGGCCCGTGCGGCAAGCGTTGATCTGCATCTCCAAAGTGCGCAGCTCGCCCGCCTCGTCATTCCATTTAGGATAGACCGCGCGCACGCCCACCATGCTGTCCATAGGATCATTATGGCAATCAGCGCAGGATTTGCCCGCCGCGCCATCGGCCGCGTTCCACGCATCCATGGCCACATCGACAAAGACAAAGCCCGGATTGTCGAAATCATCCGCTTGCAGCGCTTGGGTTTCATCAGACCGGAACACCCAGCCCGAATAGATCGTATCCAGCGTATCGGCGAGATGGTCGGGCGCCTCCGCGCGCACCACCATCTCGATCTCTTCATTCACCACCAGCTCTGCTTCTTCATCCGCAATAGCTGTTCCGGTGCCCAGGGTCAGCGCCGCAACCGCGCTCGCCAAACCCAAAGTGCCTCTCAGCGAAATGCCCATATGGTTCCTCCTCCCTACATTTCGCCGCGCTTACGCGATGGCCACGGCTTTTTTGGCCTCATAGACCGAGCCGTCATCATCATACCAAGTGAAGGTGAATTCACCGGCCTCGGGCACCAACGCTTCGAACTCGAAATACGGGTTGGTCGAGACCGCAGGTTCCACAACCACATCCAGCACTTCTTGGCCGTTAAACGAGGTGGTGAAACGGTTGATGATCGAGCGCGGGATCAGATTGCCGTCGCTGTCTTTACGCTGCCCGGATTCCATCTTGTGGGAAATCAGGGTTTTGATCGTGATCGCCTCACCGGCCGCCGCCGTTTTGGGCACTTTCACGCGAGGTTTAACACCTTTTGCCATTGTCTATTCTCCTCTGCCCGAATTCAGCCGCCGCAACCGCCAATGGTGACTTTCACAGTGTTGGCCGCGCGCACGAAACTGCCATCAGCCATCTGCGCCACAGCCACCACATCTTGGGTGCCGGCCAAACGAATCCGCGTGGCCACCGATTGCGCCGCGGCCAGGGGGCCGAATTTGGCGGTGATCACTTCCGGGGTGGGGTTGCCCGTGGCGAAAACCGCGATCGCCACCGCACCGGGGGCATCCACGCTCACCGGCACCGTGTTGCCGTTTTCCGCAATCTCAGGGGTGGTCAGGGTCAAACCGCCCTCCCCGATTTCTGCGCCGCCGGTAAAGGTGGCAATCGCATCATCTGCGGCCGCATGGGCGCTCAGGGGCAGCAAGGTAACAGCCAGGGCACCGGCGCCCAAAGCCAAAGCAGTGCGTCGTGTCATATTCATGGAAATTCTCCTTATGAGATGTCAGCGCCAGGGCGCGTTACTCGTCGGTCAGGGTCATCAGATAGGCGACCACATCTTCGACCTGCTGCGCCGTGAGGATCGGCGGCAGATCTTCAGGCGCAGGATCGCCAGTGTAAGCGTCCCCGGCCCGGGTAAAGCCTTCGGTTTTGTAGAAAGCGGGCATCATCGTGCCCTCGAACATCATCTTGGCATTGGCCACGATGCCGCGCAGTTCGGCCTCGCTCCAACGGGAGCCTGCCCCATCCAGCACCGGGCCAATTTCCCCATGCCAAGGCACATCGACCAAAGCTTCGGCCGCGTGACAGGCCACGCAATTGCCAAGCGCTCTGTTGGAAACGACCTCACGGCCAGCTTCGGAATCCCCCGGAGCGCCGGTTAGGCTCTGCTGAACCTCACCATATTCTCCATAGTCAACATCGCCTGGCACCGTTTCGGCGGCTTGAACGGTCACGGTGCTGGCCATGAGCGCAATCGCGCCTACCACAGCTTGCTTCATGTGATGAACTCCTCCCCGAGTCATATCTCCCTTTTGGAATACTACGGCACACAATCGAGTTCGGGCAATATTAAATCTTTATTCTTGAATGCGTATATGTGTCGTCAAATCGTCGCGGCTGGCAAAACGCTGCGTCTCAAGGCTCAACCAAGCCGGGCAAGCGCTGGAAATAGCTCGATAATTCCCGCCGCCATTGGGGCAAGCCCGCCGCTGGCGATCAGCACAGCAAACAGGATTAAAACCGCGCCAGTGATCTGTTCCACCTTGGAAAACCAGCCTTTATGGCCTTGCAGCCATTGCAAAAACGGCCCGGCAAAGCCTGCGGCCAGCACAAAGGGAAAGGTCATGGCCAGCCCATAAGCGGCCAAGAGCATCCCCCCTTGCAGCGGATCACCCAAGCCCGAGGCCAGCAGCAAAATCGCGCTGAGCGTCGGGCCAACGCATGGGGTCCAGCCAAACCCAAAGGCCAGGCCCAGCACATAGGCGGGCACAATCCCTTGGGCCGCGCTTGGCCCCTCAATCCGCGCTTCGCGCATCAAAAACGGCAAGCGCAGCAGCCCTAGGAAATGCAAGCCAAAGATCAGCAGCACTGCGGCAGAGACCCAAGACAGCTCTCGGTGCCAAGCGCGCAGCACCTGCCCCGCGACGCTGGCCCCAAGCCCCAAAATCACGAAAATCGTGGTCACCCCCAAGGCAAAGGCCACTGCCCGGCCAATCAATGCCCGTTGCGGCGCGCCATTGCGCAGATCATCCACCGATTGGCCCGCCAGGTAGCACAGATAAAACGGCACCATGGGCAGAATGCAGGGGGAGAGAAAGGATAACAGCCCGGCAAACACCGCGGCCCCAAGGGTGATCTCTGGCACGAAAACGCCTCTTGCGAGAATTCGGATTACATATTAGGTTTTTCATATGTAATATGAGGCGGTCAATGGCGCGCTTTGCATCTTTCTTAGTCGGGGCTGCGGCTTTCTTGGCCGGGCCTGCGCTGGCGGAAACCCGGCTGATGATGGTCGAGCAATCGGGCTGTCATTGGTGCGTGCAATGGCACAAGGATGTGGGGCCGGAATATCCCAAAACCGCCGAGGGCCAGCGCGCGCCTTTGCTGCGCCAGGATCTTGGCGCCCCCCTGCCCGACGGGGTCACCTTGACCAGCCGTGCGACTTATACTCCGACATTTGTTCTGTTGCAGGACGGGGCCGAGATTGCCCGGCTCGAAGGCTATCCGGGCGAGGATTTCTTTTGGCCCTTGCTCGGCGCGATGCTCGATAAATTGCCCCCCGAGCAGGCAGCGCTGCAATAAGCCCCTACAGGCAAACGGTATCGTCTTAAGACCAAACCTGAGTGAATGAGTGATGTTTTCGCTGTAACTATTCAGCATCACTATTGGATCTGCAAAACGACCTTACGGCCCTTAGGTGCCTGCAGGGTCGCGACAACGGTTCATTTATGCTAATCACCAGCGGATAAGCCGATGCCATCGCGCAAAATTCACGTCTAGGCCTTTGACCTCTCCGCGCCCATTTGCGAAAGGGCGCATTGATAAGATGCCAGGACGTGCCCCAGTGCTGGCGAAACACAGATAGCAAGACCGGGACCGGCCCGGATATGAGGATTCATGGTGGACGGATCAGCGCCAAGCAGCGTCGATGAGAGCGATTGGAGCCCTGTGGAAATCCCCGATGGGATGACCGAGAATGCCCGTTCTGCTGCCGGGTTTCTCAAAGCCATGGCCCATGAAGGCCGTTTGATGATCCTGTGCCATCTCAATACCGGCGAAAAATCGGTCACTGAGCTCGAAGAATTGCTGTCCTCGCGCCAAGCCGCAGTAAGCCAGCAATTGGCCCGGCTGCGCATGGAAGGGCTGGTGAATTTCCGCCGCGAAGGCAAAGCCATCTATTATTCCCTGGCCGATGGCAAAGCCCAACGCACCATCGCGCTGCTTTACGATATGTTTTGCGGCGATGAGGCGGCCGATCCGGAGTAATCCTGGCGCGTAGCCCGCCCTATTACATTACAGCCTAGACCTACCCGCCGCTTTGCTCTGTAATTGGGGAAAAGCCAAAAGGCATGGCGATTGCACTGCATCTGGGCCCCGGCCCCGGTGAGACGCGATCCAGGGAGGGGGAATTGTTTTGGAGATTTTTTCAGAGGGGCATATTGCGGCCCTGATCGGCGCGCTTGGTGGGATTGTCCTTGGCCTGGCGGCGCGGCTGGGCCGGTTTTGCACATTGGGCGCGATTGAATCTGCAGTCTATGGCGGCGATCAGCGGCAATTGCGCATGTGGGGCCTGGCGCTTGGCCTGGCCATTGGCCTTTGCGGCGCTTTGATTGCCATGGGCCAGATTGATCTGATGGAAACCCGTTATCACCGGGTCGCTTGGAACCCCGCCGCCAGCATCTGCGGCGGGCTGCTTTTTGGCTATGGCATGGCTCTGGCGGGCAATTGCGGCTATGGCGCTTTGGCCCGTGTGTCCGGAGGGGATTTGCGGGCTCTGGCGGTGACGGTCTGCATCGCGATTACCGGCTATATGACCCTGAACGGCCCCCTCGCCCCGCTGCGGGCGACGCTGTTTCCGGTGGCGCCAAGCGCCGGGGTTCAGTCAATTTCCATGAGCTTGGGCAATTTGCTGGACCTGCCACATTTTGCCGTATCTTTGGCCATCGCCCTGGCGCTGATCGCTTGGGCCCTCGCCCATTCCGGCTTTCGCCGCTCGCGCCGCCATATGTTCTGGGCCGCCGCTGTGGGCTTGGCGATCACCTGGGCGCTTTGGGCCATGGCGCGGCTGAACCAGGCCAGTTTCGGGGCCGCGCCCGTGGAAGCTTATAGTTTCATCGCCCCTTTGGGGGAAAGCTTGCTCTATCTCATGACCGCCCCGCCTCAAGGTTTTGGCTTTGGCACTGGCGCAGTCTTTGGCGTGCTCGCCGGGGCGGGCGCGGCATCGCTTTGGCGCAGGGAGTTTCGCTGGGAGGCCTGCGATGACCCGCGCGAGCTGGGCCGTCAATTCGGCGGTGCGGCGCTGATGGGGCTGGGCGGGGTGATCGCGGCGGGATGCTCTGTGGGCCAAGGGCTGAGCGCCTTTGCCACTCTGGCCTATTCCGCCCCGGTGACCTTGGCCGCCATCCTGGCCGGGGCGCTGATCGGGCTGCGCCATTTGATCAGCAGCTTTCAGCCAGATTAAGCCGCCGCCCCTGTGGCCGCTTCGACCAACTGCCCGTCTTCAAGGCGCAATTGCCGGTCCATCCGCGCCGCAAGCTCTGGGTTATGGGTGGCCACAAGCGCGGCCAGCCCAGTGCCGCGCACCAGATCCAGCAAAGTGGCAAAGACCGTCTCGGCGGTGGCGGGATCAAGATTTCCCGTGGGCTCATCGGCCAGCAGCACCGCTGGGCGATTGGCCAAAGCCCGGCAAAGCGCCACCCGCTGAGCCTCGCCACCCGACAGCGCCGCTGGCCGGTGATCTGCGCGCCCAGCCAGGCCTACCCGGCCCAGTAAATCAGCGGCCCGCGCCGCGGCCTCTGCCTGGCCATAGCCAGCGGCCAACTGCGGCAAGATCACATTTTCGGCGGCGGTGAATTCGGGCAGCAAATGGTGGAACTGATAGACAAAGCCAAGCTTTTCCCGGCGCAGACGCGTGCGCGCCCGATCGCTGAGCCCTATGGCGCTTTGCCCGGCCACGGCAACCTCGCCCGCGTCAGGGTGATCCAGCAGCCCGCATATATGCAGCAAAGTGGATTTGCCCGCCCCGGACGGGGCCATGAGCGCGGTAAGCTGGCCGGGGTAAAGCGCCAGATCCGCCCCGCGCAAAACCTGCACCGCATTGGGCGCCCCGGCATTATAGACCCGAGTAATACCGCTTAGGCGCAAAACCGCATCAGCCATGGCGCAAAGCCTCCACTGGGTTCAGCCGCGCCGCGCGGCGGGCGGGAAAATAGGTCACCACGCAGGCCAGGCCAAGGGACAGCCCCATCGCTGTGAGCACATCGCCAAGCTGCAATTTCGCGGGCAAATGATAGATCCCGCGCACCGAGGCATCCCAGACCCCGCCGCCCGACAGCGCATCCACCATGGCAAAAATCGGGTCGATATAGATCGCAAACACACAGCCCAGAATGACCCCGGCAAAGGTGCCCACCACCCCCGTGCTGACCCCGCAAAGAAAAAACACCCGCAGCACCGCGCCTTCGGACAGGCCCAACGTGCGCAAGATGCCAATATCGGCCTGTTTGTTCTTTACCAGCATGATCAACCCCGAGACGATATTCATCGCCGCGATTAGCACCAGCACCGAAAGGATCACGAACATCACGTTATCTTCGACCTCAAGCGCGCGCAGGAAATTCCCCGAAGCTTCTTGCCAGGTCATGAAAAACCCTTGCTCGCCCAGCTCTGTGCGCAGGGTTTTGGCCACGGCCTCGACGGTTTCGGGATCTTGCACCATGATCTCGATCTCATCGGCGGTGCCATCGCGATTGAAATAGGCCTGGGCCATTTCGAAGGGCATATAGATCCGGGTATTGTCGATGTCATAGCGCCCGGCGGAAAAGATAAACGCCACCTCGTAGCTGGCCACGCGGGGCTTGGTGCCAAAGGGAGTTTTCACCCCATCAGGCGCGATGATTTTCAATGTATTGCCCGGTTGCAACCCCAGATTGCGCGCGATGCCAGAGCCCACAGCGATCCCGTCGCCATAGCGGGCCGGATCGCCCCAACCCTCGTCCGATTGCACAATCCGAGGCAGATCCGCCAGATCCTGCGCCCGCATCCCATAGACCTGAGCCGCGGCAGCCCGGCTGTTCTGGCTGAGCATCACCTGGCCTTTGACCAGCGGCGCGGCGCGGATCACCCCCGGCTGCGCGCCGATGGCTTGCGCTTTGGCGTCAAAATCCGAGATCAGCCGGGTCACGCGGCCCTGATCATCCACATAAGTGTTGTTGTAATAGGTGATATGGGCATTGGCGCCGACGATGGTATCAACAAATTCCGCGCGAAACCCGGCCCGCACCGCCAAAGTGGCGATCAGCGCGAATACCGCCAGGGTGATGCCGATAAGCGAGATCCATGTCATGACGCTGATGCCGCCTTCGGCGCGGGTGGCGCGCAAATAGCGCCAAGCGATCATGCGCTCATAGCGGGAAAATGGCGGCGGTGCTTTGGGCATGGAGGACTCCCTTGATCGCCATTGCATGACCAGCCGCGCCCGCGCCGTCAACGGCAAAGCGCCCTGCCCTGACACTTGCCCTTACAATAGAAAACCCCGCGCCAGCCAAGGGCCGCGCGGGGTCATAATTCGGGGTCAGATGAGCGCCTTAAAGATCAGGTTCCATCCAGTTCCAGATCAGCGCGCCCAGCACGCCGCCAGCCAGCGGAGCCACCCAGAACAGCCAAAGCTGTTCCAGCGCCGGGCCTTCGGCAAAGAGCGCCACGCCGGTGGAGCGCGCCGGGTTCACCGAAGTGTTGGTCACTGGGATCGAAATCAAGTGGATCAAGGTCAGGCCCAGGCCGATGGCGATGGGGGCAAAGCCTGCCGGGGCTTTTTCCGAGGTCGCGCCCAGGATGATGATCAGGAAAAACGCGGTCAGGACCACTTCGATCACCGCCGCCGAGACCAGCGAATAGCCCATGGGCGAGGCTTCGCCATAGCCATTGGTGGCAAAGCCGCCGACACCGGCGAAATCCGCTTGGCCCGAAACGATCAAGAACAGCACGCCAGCGGCGCCCATAGCCCCCAGGGTTTGTGCGATCCAGTAAGGGGCGATCTCGCGCACTTCAAAACGGCCCGCAACCGCCAGACCCAAAGTCACCGCCGGGTTGAAATGCCCACCGGAAATGCCGCCCACCGCATAGGCCATGGTCAGCACGGTCAACCCAAAGGCAAAGCTGACGCCGAGCCAGCCAATGCCCACATCGGCCACGCCCGCGGCCAATACCGCCGCGCCACAGCCCCCTAGAACTAGCCAGAATGTACCGAAAAACTCGGCCAGCAGCTTATTCATCATCCCTATTGTCCCTTCAAAATAGACGCTTATGCGCGATGGGTTGGGTTTTCAAAATGCTTAGATTTACGCCAAGGTAAAGGCGTAAATCCTAATTTTTAGTCAGTTTACTTATGACCCTGCGTAGATTTCAGCGACCCGGGCCACTGCCGCTTCTGGGGTCAGTTCCTCGCTCTCGCCAGTGCGGCGGCTGGTGAGCTCCACCACCCCGGCTTTGAGCCCGCGCGGCCCCACGGTGATGCGCCAAGGCAGACCGATCAGATCCATAGTGGCGAATTTCGCCCCGGCCCGTTCATTGCGGTCATCATAGAGCGGCTCCAGCCCTTTGGCGGTGAGCGCTTTGTAAAGATCCGCGCAGGCCCCATCGGCCGCCGCATCGCCCTGTTTGAGGTTCACAATCCCGCAATGGAACGGCGTGACGCCTTCGGGCCAGATAATGCCTTTGTCATCATGGCTGGCCTCGATGATCGCGCCCAAAAGGCGGCTGACCCCGATGCCATGGCTGCCCATATGCACCGGCACTTGCGCCCCATCCGGGCCTTGGACCACGGCTTTCATGGCGTCGGAATATTTGGTGCCGAAATAGAAGATCTGGCCCACTTCGATGCCGCGGGCCGAACGCCGGCGCGCTTCGGGGATCTCGTTAAAGGCCGCCTCGTCATGGGTTTCATCGGTGCGGGCATAGCGGGAGGTGAATTCCTCCAAGATGCTCTGACACTGGGCCACATCATCATAATCGATCTCGCGATCGCCAAAGGTCAGATCGGTGACTTCGCTGTCATAAAACACCTCAGATTCGCCCGTTTCGGCCAGCACCAGGAATTCATGGGTGTAATCGCCGCCGATGGGCCCGCCATCAGCGCGCATGGGGATCGCTTGCAAACCCATGCGTTCATAGCTGCGCAGATAGCTCACCAAATGGCGGTTATAGGCGTGCAGCGCGTCTTCTTTGGTCAGATCGAAATTATAGCCGTCTTTCATCAGGAATTCCCGGCCCCGCATCACGCCAAAGCGCGGGCGGATCTCGTCGCGGAATTTCCACTGGATATGATAGAGCGTCAGAGGCAGGTCTTTATAGCTGCGCACATGCGAGCGGAAAATATCGGTGATCAGCTCTTCATTGGTGGGACCATAGAGCATATCGCGATCATGGCGGTCGGTGACCCGCAGCATTTCCTGGCCGTAATCCTCATAGCGCCCGCTTTCGCGCCACAGATCCGCCGATTGCAAGGTCGGCATGAGCATGGGGATATGGCCGGCACGGGCCTGTTCCTCATGCACGATCTGTTCGATCCGCTTGAGCACTTTGAACCCCATGGGCAACCAGGAATAGATCCCGGCGCTGGATTGCTGGATCATGCCAGCGCGCAGCATCAATCGGTGGCTGACAATCTGCGCCTCCGAGGGGTTTTCCTTGAGCACGGGCAGAAAATAACGGGACAGGCGCATGGCTTCACCTCAGTAAGAGAGTTTTAGCGGTGCTAGGCCATCCATCGCAGCGCGACAAGCATCAAGCGCCTGGCATCTAGCGTCTGGCATCAAGCGCCTGGTAGGATCGCGCAAGCCGGGCTAGGAAGGGGCATGGCCTTACCTGTCGAAACACAAATGAGATATTGGGGCATCGCCGCGGTGGTGTTCTTTGCCGCGCTGTGGTTCCTGGGCGATCAAATCCTGCCCTTTGTTTTAGGGGCGGCCATCGCTTATTTGCTGGACCCCTTGGCTGACCGGCTTGAGGAATGGGGCCTGTCGCGGGGCATGGCTGTGGCCGTGATTTCCGTGGGTTTCTTGCTAGGTTTCGTCATCGTTGCGATCCTGCTTTTGCCCGCTTTGGCCCGCCAGGCCATCGAATTGGTCAATGCAGCGCCGGAATTGCTGCGCAATTTGCATGATTTCGTCAATGCCCGGGTACCTGGCGGGTTTTCCCCTGGCTCTCCGGCCAGTGAGGCCCTGGCCAGCATTGGACAGAATATCCAAGAAAAAGGCACTGAGCTGCTCAATGGGCTGCTGAGCTCGGCCATGAGCATTGTCAGTGTGGTGATGCTGTTTTTCATCGTCCCAGTGGTGGCGGTGTATCTGCTGATCGATTGGGACAAGCTGGTGGCGCGAATCGATGACTTGCTGCCCCGCGATCACGCCCCCACCATCCGCCGCCTGGCCAGTGAAATGGACCTGGTCCTGGGGTCTTTCCTGCGCGGCCAAGGCACGGTTTGTCTGATCCAGGGCAGTTTTTACGCTGTGGCGCTTATGCTGGCGGGGCTCAATTACGGGCTGGTGGTCGGGTTCTTGGGCGGGCTGCTGTCTTTTATCCCTTATGTGGGCTCGATCGTGGGCGGGGTTCTGGCCATAGGCCTGGCCGCGTTCCAATTCTGGGGCGATTGGCTGCAAATCGCCCTAATCGCCGGGATCTTCTTTTTCGGCCAAATCGTCGAAGGCAATTTCCTGACCCCGAAACTGGTGGGTTCCTCAGTGGGGATGCACCCGGTTTGGCTGCTGCTCTCGCTGTCGATCTTTGGCGCGCTGTTCGGCTTTGTCGGGATGCTGATCGCTGTGCCGGTCTCGGCCACGATCAATGTGATCATCCGCTTTTTGACCGATCATTACCTGAATGGCCGCCTCTATCAGGGGATGGCCGGGCAAAATACCAGCACAGACAATCAAGACGCTGCCGAATGAGCCTTCGCCAATTGCCGCTTGATCTGCCCCCGGTCACCGCCATGGGGCGGGCCGATTTTTTCGAGGCCCCATGCAATGCCCAAGGCTTGGCCGCGATGGCCAATCCCACAAGCTGGCCAGTGCCACGGATGATCCTGGCCGGGCCCAAGGGGTCTGGGCGCACCCATTTGGCCCATGTGTTTCTAGAAGCCACAGGCGGGGTGCTGTTCCATGGGCGCAGCCTGCACGGCACCCATGCCCTGACCGAAGCCCCAGCGGTGGCCCTGGATGATGCCTCGGTGCTGGCGGGGGATCCGGTGGGCGAAGAGGCGCTGTTTCACCTTTATAACGCCACCGCCGCCCGCGGCGCGCCGCTTTTGCTGATCGGGCCGGATCTGCCGGGCACTTGGGGGATCGAACTGCCGGACCTGGCCAGCCGCCTGGCCGCCTGCGCTGTCACCCAATTGGCCCCGCCCGATGACATGTTGCTGACCATGGTCTTGGCCAAGCTTTTTGATGACCGCCAGCTCAGCCCAGATCCCGAATTGCTGGACTATCTGCTGCGGCGGATGGAGCGGTCCTTGGATGCGGCGCGAGATCTTGTGGCGGCCATTGACCGGGCTGCCCTTGCGTCGCGGCGCAAACCCTCGCGTGCTCTAGCGGCAGAAGTGCTTGCGGAATTTGGCAAAACCCGCGCATAATCTTGCGATCTTCTGACATGATATAGGAGACGCCGCCATGAGCATGGCCGATTTCCTCAATGCCCCCCACCCTGATCCGGTGAGCCTGGATGGCTTTTCCCCGGACAGCCCGCAGCGATTTTTCAATCGCGAGCTGTCTTGGCTGGCGTTCAACTGGCGGGTGCTGGAAGAGGCGGAGAACCCAGCGGTGCCGCTGCTGGAGCGGTTGCGCTTTGTCTCGATCTCAGCGGCCAATCTGGATGAGTTTTACACCGTGCGCGTGGCTGGCCTGCGCGAATTGGCCAAAGCTGGCAGCACCACCCCGGCCGCCGATGGGCTATCCCCGGCGGAGCAATTGGTGCTGATCGATGCGGATGCACGGCGCTTGATGCAGACCCAGCAAAAGGTCTGGACCCAATTGCGCCAAGAGATGGCCGCAGAAGATATCCATATCGTGCCGCGCAGCAAGCTGAGCAAAGCCGATCGCAAACATCTGTCCGACCTGTTCATGGCCCAGGTGTTTCCGGTGCTCTCGCCCCTGGCCATTGATCCGGCCCATCCCTTTCCCTTCATCCCCAATAACGGGTTTGCCCTGGCGCTGCATTTGCACCGGGATAAGGATGATCGCGCGCTTTCCGCGCTGCTGCCCATTCCCCATCAGGTGGACCGGTTTATTCGCCTGCCCAGCACCCAAGGCCAACACCGGTTCTTGCCCCTGGAAGAGCTGTTGCTGATCCATTTGGACAGTCTTTTCCCCGGCTATAGCTTGATCGGAAGCTGCACCTTTCGGGTGCTGCGTGACAGCGATCTAGAGGTCGAAGAAGAAGCCGAAGATCTGGTGCGCGAATTTGAAGTGGCTTTGAAACGGCGCCGCCGGGGCGAAGTGGTGCGCATGAAAATCTCTGCAGGGGCGCCTGTGGATCTGCAACAAGTGGTCACTGACCAGCTTGAGCTGCGCCCAGATGAAGTGATCGAAATCAATGGGATGATCGGCGTTGTTGATCTAAAAGAGCTGGTGCTAGACAGCCGCCCGGATCTGCTTTGGCCCCATTACACCCCGCGGGTGCCCGAACGGGTGCAAGATCATGATGGCAATATGTTCAATGCCATTCGACAAAAGGACATGTTGCTGCACCACCCTTATGAGAGCTTTGATATGGTGGTGCGCTTCCTGCAGCAGGCGGCCCGCGATCCCAATGTGTTGGCGATCAAGCAAACGCTCTATCGCACCTCTACGGACAGCCCGATTGTCTCGGCCCTGTGCGAAGCGGCGGAAGATGGCAAATCGGTCACCGCCCTGGTGGAGTTGAAAGCGCGCTTTGATGAGGCGGCCAATATCCGCCAATCCCGGCGGCTGGAGCGTTCCGGGGCCCATGTGGTCTATGGCTTCATGAATTACAAAACCCACGCCAAGATCAGCTCGGTGGTGCGCCGCGAGGGCGATAAGCTGGTGACCTATACCCATTATGGCACCGGCAATTATCACCCTATCACTGCTAAGATTTACACCGATCTGTCACTTTTTACCTGCGATGCGGCTTTGGGGCGCGACGCCACCAAAGTGTTCAATTACCTGTCGGGCTATGCCCCGCCAGAAGGGCTGGAAAAGCTGTCGATCTCGCCGCTGAACCTGAAACAACGGCTGCTGGACGGGTTGGCTGATGAGGCCAAGCACGCCCGGGCGGGCCGCCCCGCCATGGTCTGGGCCAAGATGAATTCCCTGATCGAGCCGGAAGTGATCGACGCGCTTTATGCGGCCAGCCAAGCGGGGGTGCAAATTGACCTGGTGATCCGAGGCATCTGCGGCGTTCGCCCTGGAATCAAAGGCTTAAGCGATAATATTCGCGTAAAATCCATTGTGGGACGTTTCTTGGAACATTCCCGCATCTTGTGCTTTGGAGCAGGTCACGGCCTGCCATCGCCCGAAGCGCGGGTGTTTATATCTTCGGCCGATTGGATGGGGCGCAATCTGAACCGCCGCGTGGAAACCCTGGTAGAGGTGGGAAACCCCACGGTCAAAGAGCAGATCGTGGGGCAGATCATGAGCGCCAATCTGGCCGATACCGCCCAAAGCTGGGTCTTGCAGCCCGATGGGCGCTATGCCCGCATCCTGCCTGAGAGCACTGAAACCGCGTTTAACTGCCATACATTCTTTATGGAAAACCCTTCGCTGTCTGGCCGCGGCTCGGCTGGGGCCGAAGATGTGCCCCGGCTTGCCAAAAGGCCGCTGGCACCGCGTCTTGCCGCCAGTTGACCTAACCTCGCCACCCCGTCAAAATGCCCAAAAAATGGGACGCTTGAGAATGATGGACGGAGCCCCAGAAGGATCTGCCGAGGATTGGGATCTATTCGCTCGGCCTCTTTTCGAGGATCCTAGCGCGCGCCATCTTTCGCGCGTTGGGGTGGTCGATATCGGCTCCAACTCCATCCGTTTGGTGATCTTTGACGGGGCGGCGCGCTCACCGGCTTATTTTTACAATGAAAAAGTGCTCTGCGGGCTTGGCGCAGGCATGGCCGAAACTGGCCAGCTCAACCCCAAAGGCAAGGCCCGCGCCCTGACGACGCTTGCCCGGTTTCAAGCCCTGGCCGAAGGGTTTCAAAT
>JAOXSB010000281.1 GCA_025800345.1 Mangrovicoccus sp.
ATTCTGAAAGAGTTCATGGTGCGCAACACCTATATCTATCCGCCTGAGCCTTCCATGCGGATCATCTCGGATATCATCGAATACACTTCGAATGAGATGCCGAAATTCAACTCGATCTCGATCTCCGGCTATCACATGCAGGAAGCGGGCGCGAACCTGGTGCAGGAGCTTGCCTATACCCTGGCCGATGGGCGCGAATATGTGCGCGCGGCGATTAATGCCGGGATGGATGTGGATAAATTCGCCGGGCGCCTCAGCTTCTTCTTTGCCATCGGCATGAATTTCTTCATGGAAGCGGCCAAGCTGCGGGCGGCGCGGATGCTGTGGTATCGCATCATGGATGAGTTTGGCGCGAAATCTGAACGTTCCAAAATGCTGCGGACCCATTGCCAAACTTCGGGCGTGTCGCTGCAAGAGCAAGACCCTTATAACAACGTGATCCGCACCGCTTATGAGGCGATGTCGGCGGTTCTGGGCGGCACCCAATCGCTGCACACCAACGCCTTGGACGAAGCCATCGCGCTGCCCACGGAATTCTCGGCACGGATCGCCCGGAACACTCAGATCATCTTGCAAGAGGAAACCGGTGTGACCAATGTGGTCGATCCGCTGGCGGGCTCTTACTATGTGGAAAGCCTGACCTCTGAGTTGGCAGAGCAGGCTTGGAAGCTGATCGAAGAGGTCGAGGAAATGGGCGGGATGACCAAGGCGGTGGCCTCGGGCATGCCCAAATTGCGCATCGAGGAAACTGCGGCGCGCCGTCAGGCCATGATCGACCGCGGCGAAGAGGTCATCGTGGGCGTGAATAAATACCGCCTGCCCGAAGAAGACCCCATCGACATCTTGGATGTGGATAACGTGGCCGTGCGGGAATCGCAGATCAACCGTCTCAACGAGATCCGCGCCAGCCGCGATGAGGCCGCTTGCCAGGCGGCCCTGGATGAGCTGACCCGCCGGGCGCAAGAGGGCGGCAATCTGCTCGAAGCGGCGGTGGAAGCAGCGCGTGCGCGGGCCTCTGTGGGAGAGATCTCCATGGCGATGGAAAAAGAATTTGGCCGTCACCGGGCCGAGGTGAAAACCCTCGCCGGGGTTTATGGCGCGGCCTATGAGGGCGATGATGGTTTCGCCGCCATCCAAAAAGACATCGAAGAATTTGCCGAGGTCGAAGGCCGCCGCCCGCGGATGCTGGTGGTGAAAATGGGCCAAGACGGTCATGATCGCGGGGCCAAGGTCATCGCCACCGCCTTTGCCGATATCGGTTTCGATGTGGATGTGGGCCCGTTGTTCCAAACCCCGGCAGAGGCCGCTCAGGATGCCATCGACAATGATGTGCATGTGGTGGGGATCTCTTCGCAGGCGGCGGGGCACAAAACCCTGGCACCGCAATTGATCCAAGAGCTCAAAGCCCAAGGGGCTGAGGACATCATCGTGATTTGCGGCGGCGTGATCCCGCAGCAGGATTACGACTTCCTCTATGGTGCTGGTGTGAAAGCGATTTTTGGCCCGGGCACCAATATCCCCGAAGCCGCGCGTAAGATCCTGGGCATCATCCGCGAGGTGCGCTTGCCTGACGCAGCCGAGTAATCAGGTGTTTTGCGCGGGCGGCGACAGGGGATAGGCTGATCCCATGTCAATCTGGACGCGCATCACCGAGGCAGTTTCTGCATTGGCCAAGGGGGAACCCTTGGCCCATGTGTTTGATCGGCTCCGTACACCGCCGGAACGCACGGTGGGTTTCACCATTGCGGTGATCGCCCTGGGCGCGAAAATGGCCAAAGCCGATGGTCAGGTCACCCGCGATGAAGTGGCCGCCTTTCGCGAAGTGTTCCACATCCCCCCTGATGAAGAGGCTGCGGCGGCGCGGGTCTTTAACCTGGCGCGTCAAGATGTGGCCGGTTTTGAAGATTACGCCCAGCGGGTGCGCAGCATGTTTGGCCAGGGCCATGGATCGCTCTGCGATTTGATGGAGGGGCTGTTCCATATCGCCATGGCCGATGGCACCTATCATCCGGGCGAAGACGCGTTTTTGCGCCGGGTGTCGGAGATCTTTGGCCTGGGCGAGGGGGAGTTTCGCGGGCTCAAAGCCCGGTTTGTTCCTGGCGCTGATCCCAACCCTTACGAGGTGCTCGGCGCGGACCCGGCCATGGAAATGCAGGAAATCCGCCAGCTTTGGCGCGAATTGGTGCGCGAGACCCATCCTGATCGGATGCTGGCCCGGGGCGTTCCAGAAGAGGCCATGCGCATGGCCGAGGCGCGTTTGATCGCCATCAACCGGGCCTGGGAAGAGATCAACGAGATCCGCAAAAGCAGCTAAAGACCCGCCAGGGCCTATTTCGGCAGGGGCATCAGCTCTTCTGGGGCGTGGCGCAGCTGGATGATGCAGGCCATCAGCAGCGCCGCCGCGCTCACCCCGTCGATCAGCGGCACGGGGCAATCGGGGCGCAGGGCGTCGATCACCGAAACCATGCCCGAGCAGCCCAGAATGATCACCTCGGGGTCGCTTTCCAGCGCCTGTTCGATGCCATAGGCGAGCCGTTCATAAGCATGAGGGCGCGGTGGGTCGAGATCGAGCACCGGCAGATCCGCGGCGAGCACTTCGAGCAATTGCTCGTCAAACCCGCCTGCGCGGATATTCTCGGTGATCACTGGCACGGCCTCGGCCACGGTGGTGACAACGGAAAAGCGATCCCCGATCAAGCTGGCCATATGATAGGCCGCTTGACCGATCCCGATCACCGGGCAGCGGGCGATCTCGCGTGCCTCGGACAGGCCGGTATCATCAAAACAGGCGATGATAATGCCGCTGGCCCCTTGGGCATCGGCCTGTTTGACCAATTCCAACAATGGGGGCAGGGCTGCGGCCCCATCTGCGGGCCCTTGGATCGAGGCCGGGGCCAGGCGCGATGTCCAGCCGGCAAAATTGACGCCAGGGGCGGCGCGTTCGGCCGCTGCCAGGGCAGAGACGGTCATGGAGGCGGTTCTATTGGGGTTGATGATAACAACGCTCATTAGATCATCCCATTGCCCGCATCGGATCCGGCTTTGGCCTTGCGCCGCCCGGTGATCCAAACCACCAGGAAAAACACTCCGATCATGATGAAGCTGAACAAAGTGGTCAGGGTGCCCAGGGCATAGATCACAGGCGTGGTCACATTGGTGGTCATGCCGAAAATCTCGAGCGGCAAGGTGTTATAGCTGCCCGAGGTCAGCAAGGTGCGGGCAAATTCATCATAGGAAAGCGTAAAGCCAAACAGCGCCACCCCGATCAGCGAAGGCATAATGATGGGCAGCACCACATGGACAAAGCTTTGCCAGGCGCTGGCCCCTTGATCGCGGGCGGCCTCTTCATAGGATTTATCGAAACGGTTGAAGACCGCGAACATGATCAATAGGCCAAAGGGCAAGGTCCAGGTGAGCTGCGCGCCAAAGCCAGAGGTGCTCCAATGCACTTTCAGCCCCAGCTGGTTAAAGATCAGACCGACCCCAAGCGAGATCAGGATCGAAGGGATCACCAGCGAGGCCACGGTGAGGTAAAACAATATCCCCGAGCCAGCGAAGTGGTGGCGAAAGGCCAGGCCCGCGGCCACAGACACCACCACGGTGGTGATCATCACCATCAGCCCCAGCAGGAAAGAGCGCCGGAAACTGCCCCAAATATCGCCCACCGCTTGTTCTTGGAAAAGATCAAAGAACCAATGGAAGGAGACCCCGTTCATGGGGAAGGTCAGCCCGCCTTGGGGGCCTTGAAAGCTCAAAATCCCGATGGTGATGATCGGCCCATAAAGAAACAGGATGAACAGCGCGAAGAACGCAGCGAGTGCATAAAAGCTTTTGGAGCGCGGCGGCATGGCTCAAAGCTCCTTTCGGATATCAACAAAGCGCAGCATGACCGCGATCATCAGCAAGACGGTGCAGAGCAAAACCACCGCTGTGGCCGCCGCCGAGGGATATTGCAGCAAGGCGATGTCATTCGAGATGAGCCGCCCCACATTGGCCGATTGGCTGCCCGACATGAAACGCACGGTGATGAAATCCCCCATCACCAAAGTGACCACAAAGATCGTGCCGATCATGATGCCGGGTTTGCACAGGGGAATGATCACATTCCAAAGGGTTTGCCAGCCGCTGGCACCATTGTCCCGGGCCGCTTCCAGCAGCGAGGGATCAATGCGCATCATGGTGTTAAAAATCGGCACCACCATGAACAGCGTGTAAAGATGCACAAAGGCCAAGATTACGGCGAAATCAGAATAGAGCAGCCATTCCAGCGGCTGATCGATCAGACCCATTTGGATCAAGGCGGTGTTGCCGATCCCGTTGCGGCCCAAAAACGGGATCCATGAAATCATACGGATGATATTGGAGGTCCAAAACGGGATGGTGCAGAGCAAAAACAGCCCGATTTGCAGATTTTGATTGCGGATATGAAAGGCCAGGAAATAGGCGACGGTAAAGCCGATCAGCAAGGTGCAGATCCAGGTGATGGCGGCGTATTTAAAGGTGTTGAAGAACACCGTGTAAGTCACCGGTGAAGAAAACAAAAATTCGTAATTGTCGAATTGAAAGGCCGGGTAGATGGAAAATTCCGTCGCGCCCCAAAAACTGACCACCGCAATGGTGGCGATGGGCACCACCAGAAAAGCGGCCAAAACCACCGCCAGGGGCGAGGCCAAAAGCCAGCCCAAAAGATGACGCGACAGGCCGGGGGCGCGGCGCGGTTTGGGTGGGGTTGTCGAAGATGCGGTCATGGTCTTTCCCATCAAAGCGCATCCCGGCGCGGGGCCGGGATGCGATCAGCGCTTAGGCCGCGATGAACTCATTCCATTTGCGGACCATATATTGGTTCTCATCCATCACCGCGTTCCAGCAGGCCACAGCCCCCATACGGTCATAGAAGGATCCACCATCACGGGTCTCGCCCGCTTTGGCCAGCTCATCACCAAATGGGCTGGTGATCACATCGGTGGCTTCTTTGCCCTCGAACCAATAGCCCCATTCATTCTCGCTCATGAACTCTTTGGAGGTTTCCGGAACCGCCGAGTAATAGCCCTGACGCATCAAGAAGCCGCCAACCCAGCCCGAGAGATACCAGTTGATATATTCATAAGCGGCGTCCAGCTCGAGCCCGCTCAGGGATTTCGACAGGCCAATGCCGCCGCCCCAGCTGCGATAGCCTTCTTCAAGGGGCTGATAGACACAAGGAATGCCGCGGGATTTCACGGCGGTGATCGCGGGCGACCACATGGATTGGATCACCACTTCGCCCGAAGCCATCAGGTTCACGCTTTCATCGAAGCTTTTCCAGAAGGCGCGGAACTGGCCGTTTTTCTTGGCCTCTGTAAAGATCGCGAAGGTTTTGTCGATCTCTTCGCGGGTCATATTGCCTTTGTCGGCATAGGTGATCTCGCCCATGGATTCGCAGACCATGGCCATATCCATGATCCCGATGGAGGAAATATCCAGGATCGAGGCTTTGCCTTTGAACTCGGGGTTCAGCAGCTCGTGCCAATTATTGATCGGGCGACCAATCAGATCAGGGCGAATGCCCAGGGTATCGGCGTTATAGATGGTGGGGATCAGCGTCATCCAGCCGGTTTCGCTGCTGGCAAAGCTTTTGCCATCGGGGCCATCCACAAAGCCGACGCTATGGGGCGCGGTGCCTTGGGCGATGGTGCTTTCCGGGGTGAGCTTGCCCGAACGGAAGATGCCGACGATCTTGTCGTAATTTTTGATCTTGCTCACATCCATGGCTTGCAGATTGCCGGTGGGCCAGACCTTTTTGCAGATCCAATATTCGATATCAGCGATGTCGAAACTGTCGGGCTGGGTGGCCGCACGCTGGGTGACGCTGTCGGAATCCAGCGCGGTCATTTCCAGATTGAAGCCCAGATCTTCTTTGACCTTGCTTGCCACCTCATTGAGGTTGGACACGCCGGTGCCGAACTGGCGCAGGGTGATGTCTTTGATGTTCTGGGCCCAGATCATCGGCGCGGGCAGGGTGCTTGCGGCGACGCCCGCAGCGGCCCCTTTTAGGACATTGCGGCGGCTGATGGTGCTTTTGGTCATTCGGTTTCCCCTGTGCTGAAGACGGTTTGGTTCTAGTCGCTATGTTTAGGCTTCGAGCCGATGGGCATCGCTATCGGCCCAATCCAGGCCAATGGCCTCGCCCGGTGCTTTGGGGGCGCTGAAAAACGCAGCCTCTGGCACCAAAGCGGTGATTTCCATATCCCCAGGCATCAAGGCCGAGACCGCCACATGCATGCCTTGGAACTCCACCCCGGTGACCTTCCCCGAGAGCCGGGCGCTGCCGGGCGCGGTCAGGCGCAAAGCATCACTGCGCAAGGATATCGGGCCATCGGGCAGGGTGATCACATTATGCCCACCGATAAAGCGGGCCACAAAAGCGGTGCGCGGGGTGTTAAACACATCCCGGGGCGGGCCCGCTTGTTCGATCTTGGCCGCATTCATCACGATGATCTCATCGGCCAGGGCCAAGGCTTCGTCTTGGCCATGGGTGACGTGAAGAAAGGTGATGCCCAATTCGCGCTGCAAACGGCGCAGCTCGGCCCGCATACGGATGCGCAAAAACGGGTCCAGCGCAGAAAGCGGCTCGTCCAATAGCAGCACTTGGGGCCGGGTGATCAAAGCGCGGGCCAGGGCCACGCGCTGTTGCTGCCCGCCGGAAAGCTGCTCGGGCATACGGTCCAAAAAGGCGGTCATATCCACCAGTTCGAGCATCTCTGCCGCTTGCTTGCGCCGCTCGGGCGCGGCCACGCCTTTCATCTTGAGGCTAAAGGCGACGTTATCCACGACGCTGAGATGGGGGAAGAGCGCGTAGTTTTGGAACATCATCGCGGTGCCGCGCTTGGCCGGGGCCAGATGGGTCACATCGCGATTGTCGAGCAAAATTGCGCCATCGCTGGCAAATTCATGGCCCGCGATCATCCGCAGGGTCGAAGATTTGCCGCAACCCGAAGGCCCTAGCAAGCAAACATATGTACCGCCGGGAATGCGCCGGTCGATCGCGTCCACCGCTAAGGTGTCGCCATAGCGTTTGGTGAGTTTGACCAGTTCCAGATCGGCCGTTTGCATGGCTGCTCCCTATGGGTGTTTGAGACATAGGGCGGGTTTTGTGGGCTCGGCGCAAAGTTTCTTGAAAGGTGCGAGGGGCAAAGACGGTTGCTGCCTAAATTATCATCGGAAGTAGACAGGTCTGTGCTCAATCCTTTAGCATGATCGTATACAATCGGCTTGTGACCTGCGGAAGGGGCTGCATCTGCGCGCGGGCGCTTTATGCTGGAACACCAGCCTTTGACCTGTGTCATAGCAAGCAATGGATTGTATTTATGAGCGCGAGTGCCCGCAGCGACATGCCCCGCAGTTCTGAGATCGCGCTTGGTTTGGCGCGGGCCATCCATGGGCGGCGTTTGGCACCTGGGGCGAAGCTGGGCGAGGATGAGATCGGCGAGATCTATAGTGTTTCGCGCACCGTGGTGCGGGCGGCATTGCAGCAATTGGCCCATCAGGGCCTAGTGGAGATGAAGCCGAATAAAGGCGCGTTTGTCTCTCAGCCCACCCCGCGCGAGGCGCGCGAAGTGTTTGAGGCGCGCGCAATGCTCGAGCCAAGCCTGGCCCGTGCCGCTGCAGAGCGGGCCAGTGCCCATGATATCGCCCGGCTACATGCGCATATGGAGGCGGAAAACGCAGCCCTTGCCGCCCAGGAAGCGGGTGAAGCGCTGCGCCTATCGGGGCTGTTTCATATGGAGATCGCCCGGATTGCCGATCAGCAGATCTTGGCCGGGTTTGTCGAAGCATTGGTGATGCGCTCGTCTTTGGTGATCGCGCTTTATGCCAAACGTCAAAGCGCGGTATGCGAATGCAATGCGCATCTGTCCTTGGTGGAGGCATTGGCCGCCCATGATGGGGCGCGGGCCGAAGAGCTTATGATCACCCATTTGGCGGATTTGGCCGGGGCGCTGGATCTGAGCGAGCGGGCCGAGAGCGCGCCAAAGCTGAAGGAGATTTTGCTTGGAGATGATTGAGCCCATGGGGTTGGCCGAACTGGAGATGGTGCTGGGCTGGGCCGCGCAAGAGGGCTGGAACCCTGGGATCGAGGATGCGGCGGCGTTTCTAGCGGCTGATACTGAGGGGTTTTTGCTCAAACGGGTGGGGGAGCAGCCGGTGGCGGCGATCTCTGTGGTCAATCACAGCCCGGAGCTGGCCTTTCTGGGGCTCTATCTCGTGCGTCCTGAATATCGCGCTCAAGGCCATGGGATCGATATTTGGCGGGCCGGGCTCGCCCATGCGGGGGGGCGCTGCGTCGGTTTGGATGGGGTGCCTGCGCAGCAGGAAAATTATGAGCGCTCGGGCTTTCAACGCGCTGGGGCGACCACCCGCTATGGCGGCCGGGTCAAGGCGGCCTCGGCCAGTGTTGCGCGCCCGCTGCAAGCGGCGGACATGCCGCCCATCGAGCAATTGGATCGGGAGATCGAGGGCTATGAGCGGCGGGATTTTCTACGCGCTTGGCTGGCCCAGACGGACACCCGGCGCAGCGTGGTTGTGGAAGGGGGCGAAGGTTTGGCCATGGCCACTGGGCGGCGCTGCGGCGAGGGGATCAAAATCGGCCCGCTCACGGCCCCAGATGGGGCGGCCGCTTGGGCCTTGATCACCGCGCTTGCAAACGAGCTAAGCCATGGGGGCGAAAAGGAGCTGCCGGTTTTCGTAGATGTGCCTGATCACGCGCAGCCTTTGGCGGAGCTGCTGACAAGCCAGGGGTTTGAGCCGGTTTTTGAAACCGCCCGCATGTATCTGGGTGCGCCGCCCCAGGGGCTGGCGCTGCCCTATCGCGGGGTGGCGAGCCTAGAGCTGGGCTGATCAGCCATCCGCTTTGATCAGCGCCTGCAAAATCGCTTTGGCGCTGTCGCTATCCCATTCGGCATCCCCTTGCAGCCGGGCGATCTCGCGCCCTTGGCGATCCAAGATCACTGTGATCGGCAGGCCCAGCACCGCCATTTGGCTGCCAATCGCTTTGTTCGGATCTTTGTAAAGGGGCAGGGTTTCGATCCCCTCTTGCGCGAAGAACCGGCGCATGGCTTGGGGGCTGTTGCGCCCAGTGGCCAAGGTCAGCACGGTGAAATCCTCGCTGCCCATTTCCCCATTCAGCCGGTCGAGCCCGGGCATTTCTTTGCGGCAGGGGGCGCACCAGGTGGCCCAGAAATTCAACAGCACGATCTTGCCTTGATAGGCGGCAAAGCTGCTGGGCGCGCCATCGAGATTGTCAAAAGCGATCTCGGGCACTGGTTTGGGCGCGCTGTGAAAGACCAGCTTTTTCATATCGCCTTGGGCCAGAGCGTCCAAGTTATCTGGCGCGGCGCTTTGAGCGAAGGCCGAAAACGGCAGCATAAGAGTAAGGGCGATCAGCAGGGCGCGCAGCATGGGCGGGGCTCCGAAACGGGATGGCGGTTGGATCTAACAAAGCCCGCGAGGCTGCCGGGTCAAGACGTGGGAATGCCGCTGGCGCAACTGTGATGGGCCTGGCGGCTGGGCGCGGCGCGGTGTATGGCCCGCATGTTGATCACAGCATAGATGCGGGCGGCGGAGCGAGACATGGCCAAAACAGCAAGCAATCAGATGTGGGGCGGGCGCTTTGCCAGCGGTCCTGATGCGATCATGGAAGCGATCAATGCATCGATCAGCTATGATCAGCGCCTGGCCGATCAAGACATCGATGGCAGCTTGGCCCATGTGGCGATGCTGGCCAAACAAGGCATTGTCACCGCCCAAGATGCCGAAGCGATTGGCCAAGGGCTTGAACAGGTGCGCGGTGAGATCGCCCAAGGTCAGTTCGCCTTTTCCGCAGCGCTGGAAGACATTCATATGAATGTGGAAGCCCGGCTGAAAGAGATCATCGGAGATCCCGCCGGGCGTCTGCACACCGCCCGGTCGCGCAATGATCAGGTGGCCACAGATTTCCGGCTTTGGGTGCGCGGGCAATGCGATGCGGCGATTGCCGGGCTTGAAGCGCTGATCGCTGCGCTGCTGGCCCAGGCCGAGGCGGGGGCGGATTGGGTGATGCCGGGCTTTACCCATTTGCAAACGGCGCAGCCAGTGACTTGGGGCCATCACATGCTGGCCTATGTGGAAATGTTTGCCCGGGATAAATCCCGCCTTGAGGACGCGCGCGCGCGAATGAATGAATGCCCTCTGGGGGCGGCGGCGCTTGCGGGCACGTCGTTTCCCATTGATCGGGCCGCCACCGCCCAAGCGCTGGGTTTTGACCGGCCCATGGGCAATTCGCTTGATGCGGTGAGCGATCGCGATTTCGCACTGGAATTTCTCTCCAGCGCCACGATCTGCGCGATGCATCTGTCGCGCATGGCCGAAGAATTGGTGATCTGGTCTTCGGCGCAGTTTCGTTTTGTGGTGCTCAGCGATCGGTTTTCCACGGGCTCTTCGATCATGCCGCAAAAGAAAAACCCTGACGCGGCAGAGCTGATCCGGGCGAAAATCGGCCGGATCTTGGGGGCGCAAGTGGCGCTGCTGACGGTGATGAAAGGCCTGCCCTTGGCCTATTCCAAAGATATGCAAGAAGACAAAGAACAGGTCTTTGACGCGGCAGATAACCTGATGCTGGCGCTGGCGGCGATGGAAGGGATGGTGCGGGATATGACCGCCAATCAGCCTGCCCTGGAAGCGGCCGCCGCCAGCGGGTTCTCCACTGCCACGGATTTGGCCGATTGGCTGGTGCGGGTGCTGGGCCTGCCGTTCCGCGAAGCCCATCACGTGACCGGCTCCATCGTGGCCAAGGCCGAAGCTGCGGGCTGTGATCTGCCCGAATTGCCGCTTTCCGAGATGCAATCTGTGCATTCTGGCATCAATGATGCGGTGTTTGAGGTGCTCGGTGTGCATAATTCCGTGGCTAGCCGCCAGAGCTATGGCGGCACCGCGCCAGACCAAGTACGCTCGCAAATAGCGATTTGGAAGGAACGGTTAGAGTGACACGCATTTTATTTGCCAGCCTTTTTGCGGGGCTTTTGGCCGCTTGCAGCACCCCGGGTGTGCATAGCAGCGGCAGCATTCATCAAAACGGAGATGCGTCGGCCAATGTCGGTGTGAATGCAGGGCCAGTGCATGCGGGCGTAGGCACCAGCGGTGCCCATGGCAGCGTGGATGTTGTGGAAACGGATCGGGTTTCTGCGGGTGTTGGCACTGGCGGGGCCCATGCGCGCGCCGATGTGGTCAAGGCTGGGCCGGTGGATGTGGATGCGCGGATTGGCACTCATGGGGCGTCGGCTTCGGTTGGGGTCGGCAATGGGATCCGGGTTGGATTTGGTCGCAATGGTTGGAGGCTGGGCTGGTGATCCGCGCTGTTGCATGGATCATCGGGTTTGGCGCTTTGCTGGCGGGCTGCGGTCTTGATGGCCCGCCGCAACCGCCCGCGCCAAAAGAAGACAGCGCATCTGCGGCCCGTGCGCCGGGCAGCACCGGACCCAGCATCACCATTGGTGGTCGCGGATATATTGGCGGAGTTGTGACGAAGTGAGCAAGACAACGGGGGCCCTTTGGGCCGTGCTGGGGCTTGCCTTAGCAGGCTGCGCGCCGAGCGGCGGCACGAGTGTGAGCGGCGGTGTGTCCTATGGCTGGGGCGGTTGGTGGCCCTATTATAATGATTACGACCGCGATGTGGTTGTGGTGCGTCCACCAAACGGGGGAGATCGCCCTGATTTGCCCGAACGCCCTGATAGGCCAAGCAAACCTGAACGCCCGGTGACATTGCCAGGACATGCAGGCCCTGGAGCGGGCGCGCATCGGCCTGCAGGGGGGCATCATGGCGCTGGCATGGCGCGCCCTGCGGGGGGCGGGCGCCTGCATCGCTGAATATCCGATCTATGTGGTGATGTTGCCCAGGGCGCTAGACGCGCTGGCTCAGGGTGACCAAGATCGAATTGGCGGATGCGGGGGCTGAAAACAGCCCTATGACCGGAGCCGTGGCAGTGACCGCAGGGCTTGCAAGATCAGATCGGGCCACAAAAAGCCGGTTAAGCTTGTCCAGCCTATCGGGGCTGGCGAGCTCTGAAAGATCATCGGTTCCTATGCGGCGGCTGAGTATGTCGCGCAAATCACTAACTTGGCGTTCCAGATCCAGGCCCGCAAAGCTGCTGGGAAGTCCCAGGGCTGTTTCAAAGACTTGCCGCAAAGGTGGATTGCCAAGCACCCGATACCATTGGGTGTTTTCTGACCCGCCTTTGGTGGCGATGTCAGGCAATTCGCGCTGTAAGGTCAGGGCCAAGCGCATGGATTGATCGCTGCGCCCCACGGCAACTTCGAAATCGCGGGTTAAAAAAGCTTGGGAGATTTGTTCCGCAAAGCCTGTTTCAAGCACGCGCGGGCCAGTGGGATTGTCATATCCAAAGGCTTCCGCAAAAGCGTAATAACGCTTGTCAGCGATGCGATTGGCAAAGCTTTCACGGTCAAGAACACCTTCTGACAGCACTTTTTGCAGATAGGCGCGATTGTCGATATCATCTTGCAGCCCGAAGGCGCCCAAGGCGACTTTCAACGCAAGGCGATCATTGATCAGTGCTTCGGGCGTGGTGAGCTCTGCGATTTTTTCTTTAAAATGTTGAACCTCCCGCGCCACTTGGGCGGAGTTTTGATGGATGTACTGTTGCGCTGGCATGGTGCGGTTCAAAAAGCGCCAGCCGGCAAGCCCGGAGACTGGCAGAACCGGGGAGAAGCTCATTTTGGGTCACGTTCGAGCAATTCGCTCTCCATGGGCAAAAGCGTGCGCAACGACTTTAAAACTTGATAGAATTGCCCAGCAGCCAGGAATTGTGCCGCGCTTTGCATGCGGCGCAGATGCTCGGCGTCTCGGAACACGTCGGAAAGCTGCTGTAGCCCCTGGGCGATTTGCGGTGTGCCCTCATCGGGTGAAATATCCCCCGACAGAACCAATTGCGTGATATAGCAGACCCGCCGCACCGGCGTGTTGGCATCATCGGGGTGAATTGCATCTTTCAGTCGCAGGATATGCGCATTGGGGGTGATGATATTCAGGCGCGAGCGTCGATCGCCATTTTCTATCACCGCACCATTGATCAAGATGCGCTCTCTTGGGCTGAGTTTCAGAACAAGACCGGTCATGGCGCAGATCCAGGGTTTCGCAAGCCCCCCATAACGGCGAGATTTATGTCCACAAGGATTTTGGCGTCGGCATCGTCGCGAAGCACTTTGCTTGTGTGGCTTATGCAAAAATCTGCCAGATAGCTGAGACGTAAACGCAACTCAGCGGGCAATTCATTGTCTTCATCTGTGATATTGGTCCCAAGAAGGGTCCATAAACGCCTGTTTTCATGAAGCGCATTGGCCAATGCGGCATAGTTTTCGCGTTTTCTTTGCATCGCGTGGTTGAGATTGCGGGTGATGCGCGCGATTGCTTCATATTCCACGCTACGCGGGGTGCGGATCGGTGCGCGGACAGATCCATAAGCCGTTTGAGCTCGTTCAACAGCGTTCACGTCAATTCCTTCCGGTGACGGATTTCAGACACGGATTTCATCCGAGAGAGAGCATGCGCCCCAGATGGGGCGCATGAGATCGCGCTTAGCGGAAGAGCGACAGGATGCTGTTCGGTTGCTGATTGGCGATGGACAGAGACTGAATGCCCAGCTGCTGCTGCACTTGCAGCGCTTGCAGGCGCGCCGAGGCCTCTTCCATATCGGCGTCAACCATAGCGCCGATCCCCGATTGCAGTGAGTCAGTCAGTTTGCTGACGAAATTCGCTTGAATCTCGATCCGGCTTTCCACCGAACCGAAGGCCGCTGCCGCGTCAATCGAGGTCTGGATCAGCGTTTCAACTGCGCCGAGAGCAAAGGTTGCTCCCGCTTCAGTGGTCACGTCAATCGAGGCGAGAGCGCCGAGCCCACCTGTGGTGGTGCCTGCGGTGCCGCCAGTGGCCGTTTCGACATTCACCGCGATGGCGCCGCCGCCGCCGCCAGTCACATTTTCAAGGCTGATGACATTGTCGGTCCGGCTGACCGTGTACCCGGTCTCGCCAGTTGCCGAGAAAAAGGCCGAGATTTGGTTCTGCAAGTTGGCAGCAACAGAGCTGAGGCTGTCATCTGCATTGGCGACATATTCAAATGTGCGCGACCCTAGGGAGTTGTCGGCGGCGGTGTCGTCTAGGGTGATGCGATAGCTGTTGCCATCCGCGACGCTGACGATGGTGACATCATCGCTAATGCCATCGGCCAGGTTGACCGGTGTGCCAGCGTTGCCGCCGCTCAGGTTGCTGGCAATGGAGGTATCGGTCACTGCTGCGCCACCAAAGGTCGCTGGCGTGGAGGTATTGGAAAAGGACAGATCCTGACGCGCCACGGTGATGTTGGAGGCAGTCACGCTGCCGCTGGAATCGCGATCAAGCGAGGCAAGCACAGAGACATCTTCGGTCGACGCGCCATTGATCAAGTTCAAGCCGTTGAACTGAGCGGCGCCAACCACGCTTGCGATCTGATTGGTCAACTCGCCAATATCGGTTTGGATCTTGCTGCGATCCACATTGTCTTCTTGCGCGGCGACGATTTTGGTTTTGATGTCTTTGAGCAGATCGGTGACGGTTTCCGAGGCATTTCGCGCCACAGCCACCGTAGATTCGCCCAGTGACAGGCTGTCAGAAATCGCTTTGAAGCCTGCCACATCCGATTCCATCACTTTCGAGATGGCCCAAACTGCGGCATTGTCCTTTGCACTTGCCACCGATTTCCCGGTGGAGATCATGGATTGCGCCATTTCCAGGCTGCTATTGATCCCTTTAAGGGTCTGCAGCGCCACCATTGCGCTGGTGTTGGTCAGAATACTAGACATTCCGTTATCCCCAGAGAGTACGGACGCTTTGCGCCCTGTTGCATCTGCCGTCTTGCGACGACGCCCTCGGTCGTTCTGACCACTTGCGTGTCCCTAGCTTTGGGGCCGCGCCACTCGCTTAGAGTGCACCCTCTCTTTGGCAATAGACCTCCTAAGCATCCTTAAATACCAACCCAGCGAGTGGCTCAGAATTAGCTAAAATTACGCCCATCACACTTGTTTGGTTATGCTCGGAAGCGCGGGCTGTTCAGTCCTTTGACCGCGCGCGGTATAGCTTGGGGCGCCCGATTGCGCATTGCGCAGCTCTTGCAGCCTTTGCTGTGTATTCGCGATGCCGCGGGCGGCACTGCTGAGCAGCCTCTGATTGCGCAAAGCCTTTTGTTGAAGGTCGGCACCGGAGGATTGGTCCAGCTCCATGCGCCTATTCGAAAGCCGGGCTAAGAGCGCGGCTTTATGCGCTTGCAGCCGTTCTAATGTTGGAAAATCGCCCTGAAGTACGGCTTGGCGCTCGGTCTCGAGCAAGGCGTTGATATCATGGGTGTCTACGGTTTGCTTACTCGTCATGAAGGCGCCCCTGCAAGCTTTCAAATACCTGTTCGGCCAATCCAATTCCGCCAGTGCGGGCGATTTCGCGCGCCTGTTCCAGCCGGAGGAAAGACGCGAATTGCGTCTCGCCCGTTCCGCCGGAAAATTCTCCTTTGGCTTCCCCAAGCCCCGCGGATTTCAGCATTTCCGCCAGAAAACTGGCTTCAAGCTCGGTGACAGCGTCGCGCAATTTGCTCAAATCAGCGGCGCGGATTTGTGATGATGTGGTGAGAGGGATGGGGGGCGATACAATATCCATGACCAGCTTCTTTCAATTCGAACTACTTTCTTGTTCATGGCCTGTTCTCGGTAAAGATTAAGTAATCAAGCTGCGGGATTTTGCGGAGAACGGAAGAACTCCGAGGATGCAATGGATTATGTAACCGCAATGGTGGGCCCCCCTGGCCGAAACAGCGTGGCGACGCCATCGGGTGCGACAGATGATGCGCGCCAAGGCGACAATTCCGAATTTGAGGATGAGCTTGCCGCATTAGATAAAAGGGGTGGTGAGCCGGCTCAGGCCCCCGAGGGCGATGTGTCCCGACCAGAGACAGAGCGCGCGCGGGAGATGCCGTCATCGGGGGAGTACGAAGAGCTAAGCCCGCCTCTACCAGTTGAGGAAACGGTTGCTGTGCAACGGCCAGAGCCTCTTCCCCAAGAGCTGACAGAGGCCGAGCTTCACATGCCGGTGACGCCGCAGTCGCAAGCGGTTACCTCGTCGGCGCGGGAGATAGGGCCGAACAGACCGCCCGGCATGTTTGATGCTCGGGTACAAGGAACCACCCATGCGACCGGTGCGGAGAATGTGCCCGCGCAAACCCAATCAGAGCCTTTGGCAGCTGCTAAGCAAACAGCGCTGCCGCAACAGAGGGAGGCAATCTCGAACCCGCCTGCATCTGATGGCACGCCCGCGCGCGGCGCGAGTGCAGAGGCGCATATGAGCCAAGCGCGCCAGCAATCTGCAGGGAATGAGCCACAGCAACGCTCTGCGCCTGATCATTTGGCGCCCCTGCCGAAGGATGGCGCGCGCGCCCAGCTAGGCGATGACACCGGCGCGTTGCGAGCTATGGAACGTTCTGAGCCGCGGACAACATCAAGCATGCCTTTGCCAGTTCAACCTGCTCAGGAGAGCCGGGCGCAAGGCACCGCTCAGGCCGGTTTCGTTGCGCAAGAAGCCCTGGAGCGCGCTCCACTTCGTGCTGAACTTGCCTCAAAATCGGACAAGCCCGCAAAGCTTGAAAAATCGGCCAGCGCAGAGTTGGCCCGTTCTGGAGAGCGCCTTGAAAACTCATCTGGGGGGGGCGTGTCGCTGCGGATATCGACCCCGGTGACATCAGTGATGCCGTTGCAACAAGCCAATGCAGCCGCCGTTCAACAAGGGATGGGCGGGATGCTCGGAACGGAGTTGGCTCTTGGCGATGGGGGCGCGGGCGAGCCCTTTGGCCTGCAGCTTAGCGGGGCTGACAGCTTGACGCGCGGTGCTGGGACAGAGCGCAGTTTCCTGGCGGTTGCGGCTGAGCCACGGATGGTCTCGCGGCAAATTGCCGAGGCAGTGGTGAATATGCGCGAGGGCTCCGTAGAGTTACGCCTCAGCCCTGAGGAGCTTGGTCGGGTCAGCTTGTCCATGAGCCAAGGCGAAGGTGGAATGCTGGTGCATTTGGCCGCTGAACGCCCCGAGACATTAGAACTGCTGCGCCGCCATATCGCTTTGCTCGAGACCGAGCTCGGCGCGATGGGGTTTGAGGCGGCCGGGTTTAGTTTTGGCGCGGCGGGACAGGACGGAGGATCGCAAGGGGTGGAAGGGCAGCTTGCTGAGAATGCCGATCCGGCGGGGGCGCCGCTTGAACAGCTTGGCGAAACAATCGCGCGCGATACCAGTTCCCCGCTTTCCGGGGCATCGGATGCGCGTCTGGATATCAGAGTTTAGCGAGGAGCGCGGTTTTGGAAAACACGCTGACACCATCGGTAAATGCCGCGGCTGGGACGGTGACTGCCGGGCCAGCGCCTTCGGCCCTAACGGAGGCGAGCGGGCCTGCGATCAGTTCGGATTTTGAGACTTTTCTGGTGATGCTAACGGCGCAGATCCAAAATCAAGATCCGTTAAATCCCATTGATAGCACCGATTACGCGGTGCAGCTGGCCACGTTCTCTGGTGTTGAACAGCAGGTTTTGACCAATGAGCTGTTGCGCGACATGACCGGCACGGGGCTGGGTATGAGCGCGCTGACAGATTTGGCCGGTTGGGTTGGCATGGAAGGGCGCATCTTAGGAGAGCTTCGGTTTTCAGGCCAGGGGGTGGATCTGCATTTTGACCCGATGCCAGGTCTGCGCGATGGTCATGTGGAGATCCGAAACAGTTCTGATGCCTTGGTCGCGCGCATTCCGGTCACTGGAAGTCAAAGCACCGCCTATTGGGATGGGCGCAACAGTTATGGGGCGGTGATGCCCGATGGGGTCTATAGCACAAACCTGACGGGCAAGAATGCCTCGGGCGGCGCGGTGCAGGGCGACGTGTCGAGTTATGTGCAGATCCAAGAGGCCCGCATTGGTCCCTCTGGGCCGGAGCTGCGCTTGGCCGATAACCGTGTGGTCACACCTGACGAGATCACCGCGCTGCGCCCTGGGGCATCACAGTGAGCTTACGCCGGTGATCAACCTCGTTTGCGCCGTTTCACCCCGCCTCTTTGACCGGGTTTGCCCGCGGTAGAGCGGCCAGCGGCTTTCTGGGCATCTTCCACTGCTTGATCCACGGCCGATTGCCGGGCCATTGGGTCATCGGCAACGGTCAGATCTACGGTCTCAAGGCGCTTGATCTCATCACGCAGGCGCGCGGCCTCTTCGAATTCGAGATTCTCAGCGGCTTTGCGCATCTCGCCGCGCAGCCCATCCAGATGCGCTTGAAGATTGGCCCCGACCATAGGCGCATCGATCTTTGCGGTCACCCGCGCTTGATCTGTATCCCCTTGGTAAAGTCCGGCCAGAATGTCGTCGACATTCTTTTTCACCGTTTCCGGTGTGATCCCGTGTTCCTCATTATAAGCGATCTGTTTGGCGCGGCGGCGATTGGTTTCGCCTATCGCCCGTTCCATGGAGCCGGTGACCCGGTCCGCATACATGATCACCCGGCCGTCGGCATTTCGCGCGGCGCGGCCAATGGTTTGGATCAGGGATGTCTCTGAGCGCAAGAACCCTTCTTTATCTGCGTCCAAGATTGCCACCAGACCACATTCCGGGATGTCGAGGCCTTCGCGCAGCAGGTTGATGCCCACCAAAACATCAAAGGCTCCAAGACGCAGATCGCGCAGGATCTCAATGCGCTCGATCGTGTCGATATCCGAATGCATATAGCGTACCCGAATGCCCTGTTCATGCAGATATTCCGTCAGATCCTCGGCCATGCGTTTGGTCAAAACCGTGGCCAGGGTGCGGAACCCATCCGCGGCCATGCGGCGGATTTCATCGACCAAATCATCCACCTGCATCTCGACCGGGCGGATTTCAACTTCGGGGTCAAGCAATCCGGTGGGGCGGATCACCTGTTCTGTAAAGACCCCGCCAGATTGCTCTAGCTCCCAGCCCGCCGGCGTGGCGCTGACAAAGACCGATTGTGGCCGCATCGCGTCCCATTCTTCGAATTTGAGCGGGCGGTTATCCATGCAAGAGGGCAGACGGAACCCATGTTCGGCCAGGGTGAATTTGCGGCGATAATCCCCGCGATACATCGCCCCGATCTGGGGCACGCTCACATGGCTTTCATCGGCAAAAACGATGGCATTATCGGGGATGAATTCAAACAGGGTGGGGGGCGGCTCGCCCGGCGCGCGGCCCGTGAGATAGCGTGAATAGTTCTCGATCCCGTTGCACACACCGGTGGCTTCAAGCATTTCAATATCGAAATTTGTGCGCTGTTCGAGCCGCTGCGCTTCGAGCAATTTGCCCTCGCTCACCAATTGGTCCAGACGCTGGCGCAGCTCTTTTTTGATCTTGATGACCGCTTGCTGCATGGTCGGGCGCGGGGTCACATAATGGCTATTGGCATAGATGCGGATGCGCTCGAAAGTATCGGTTTTCTCGCCGGTAAGCGGGTCAAACTCGGTGATCGCTTCTAATTCCTCGCCAAAGAAGGAAAAGCGCCAGGCGCGATCTTCTAGGTGAGCGGGAAACACTTCAAGCACATCGCCCCGTACCCGGAAACTGCCCCGCTGAAAGGCTTGGTCATTGCGGCGATATTGCTGGGCCACCAGATCCCCCATGATCTTGCGCTGATCATACTCGCGCCCCGCATGCAGATCCTGGGTCATGGCCCCATAGGTTTCCACCGAGCCGATGCCGTAGATGCAACTGACCGAGGCCACGATGATCACATCATCACGTTCTAGCAGCGCCCGCGTCGCCGCATGGCGCATCCGGTCGATCTGTTCGTTAATCTGGCTTTCTTTTTCGATATAAGTGTCCGAGCGCGGCACATAGGCTTCGGGTTGGTAATAGTCGTAATAGCTGACGAAATACTCCACCGCATTGTTCGGGAAAAAGCCTTTGAATTCCCCATAGAGCTGCGCCGCCAAGGTTTTGTTGGGCGCCAGGATGATCGCCGGGCGCTGGGTCTCTTCGATCACTTTGGCCATGGTGAAGGTCTTGCCCGTACCTGTGGCCCCAAGCAGCACTTGGTTGCGCTCTCCCTCGTTCAAGGCTTGGGAGAGCTCGGCAATGGCCGTGGGCTGATCACCGGCCGGGGAAAAATCGCTTTTCATCGCAAAGCGGATCCCACCCTCAAGCTTGTCTCGGCTACGGGGGGGGCTGGCTGGCGCGTGGAGAATGGGCTCGGTCATGGGCGATTCCTTCTGTGCTCCAACTTGCTGTTGCCGGGCGGTAATTCAAGCGCTGGTCTGTTTTTGGCTGAGATCGGTGCCCGCGGCGCGCCATTTTCGAGCGTTTGCCGGGGTGATGATCGTAACCCATTGCTAACTGTGACGGTCAATAGACTTGTGCCACGGGCCTTGCGCGCCATTATTGGAACATAACCGGAGGAGACGCCATGAGCGCGCGCATTTATCAGCCAGCCAAAACCGCCATGCAATCGGGGATGGGAAAGGCCAAGCAATGGGTCTTGGTGTTTGAACCTGCCACGCGCCGGGATGTGGATCCGCTCATGGGTTGGACCTCCTCGGGGGATACTCAAAGTCAGGTGCGCCTGGGTTTTGACAGCAAAGAGGCAGCTGTGGATTACGCGCGGTCCCATGGCATTGAGGCGGTGGTTAGCGACCCCCATCAGCGCAAGCCTGTGATCCGCGAGCGTGGTTATGGTGAGAATTTTGCCACCGATCGCCGCGGGGCGTGGACCCATTAACCCCCCTGAGGGGATCACTGGTTTACATTTTGCTTTTGAAACGCGGCGTCACCGTGGACCCTAAGGGCCCCTGGTAGCGGAGGAGGGATTTGAACCCCCGACACAAGGATTATGATTCCTCTGCTCTAACCAACTGAGCTACTCCGCCGCTCGGGTGCCGGGTGATTAGGCAAAGCCGCCGATAGGGTCAAGACGAAAATCTTGCTGTTCGGCGGCTTTTTTACATTGGCGGAATTGCGCGGGTTTTCCGCTCATGCGGCGCTGGGGTGAAACTCCAAACTGGACCCGTTGATGCATTGTAGCAATTTGCCGTTCACGATGAAGTAATGGCCCATATGGCTGCCGCAGCGCCGACAATGGGTCTCTACCGAGGTCACCACGTCATATTTTGGATCCTCGGGGTCTGCCCCGTTCGGCCAATCGATTCCCATCAATAAGGCGTTGGGTTCCCCATGGGGAAAAAACAACCATCCCTTGTCTTCAAGCACAATTTTCCAACGCCCGTCATAGATCTTCAACTCGCAACCTTTGCAGTGATAGCTGCCCGCAGCTTTGTTGTTCCAAAGCGGGCTGCTGCGTTGAGGTTCAGTGCTGCCTTCGCGCATGACGCGGTATTCCAAATCGCTCAACATGGCGCGCCATTCCACATCGCTGCGGGTGACTTCATAGGGGTAGGTGTCTGCCCCCACATTATAGGCTGCCCGCGCCGCACCTGCGGCGGGTATTGCGGCCAGAGCTGCGGCTGATCCGGTCAAGATTTCGCGGCGTGAAGGACGTGGCTGATCAGTCATGGAAAGCTCCTAAGCAAATGGTGGCATACGCGCCTTAAGGCCAGTCTATGGATGCATGCTAGTTCGAGCGATGAAACAAGGCGTGAGAGGGTGGCATCAGTGTAATAGTTTGAAATTATGTGTATAATTAATTCGTTAGGGTCTTTTCGTATCTCATGCGTAGGGGGGTGAAGTAGTTTTGGTCTCTAAACTTCACGTATAGGAAAGCGCGGTGTAATAATGTGTCAATCTCATCTCGCAGAGGCGAGAAATTTCGTGAGATTTTATGACCATTCGTGTGAATGCGTCAGCGCCTTGTCATTCGTTTTTGACTTCTCTTCTCGCTAGTCTGAGTGCGTCAC
>JAOXSB010000296.1 GCA_025800345.1 Mangrovicoccus sp.
CCAGATCCACCCGCCCCGCAGCCACATCCGCCGCGATTTGCCGGGCGGCACTGGTTTGCACCGAGATTTGGATATTGGGGTAATCTCGGCAAAAGCGCGGGATCACCTGGCGCAGGGCCCCATGGATCAAAACCGGCCCCGCGGCCAGGCGCAGCGCCCCGCGCTCGGCCCCGGCCAGCAGGCCCAGCTCGTCTTGCAACCGCCCCAAACGCGATAAGATCTCGGGGGCGCTGTCGATAATATGGCGGCCGAAAATCGTCGGCTCTGCCCCGCGTTTATTGCGCAGGAACAAAGAAAACCCCAAACGATCCTCGAGCTTTGCAATGCTTGCGGTCAGCGCTGGCTGGCTAAGATTGAGCCGCCCGGCCGCTTGGTTAAACGTGCCAAATTCCGCAATCGCTAGGATCTGTTCGAGTTGTCTTGGCGTCAGCATCGGGTTCCCTGATTATCGATTTTATTTATAACATTGCCAGTATAAATCCATTATTCTTTGAATTGAGCCCGCCCTATGGTTGCAAAAATTCCTGAGGGAGGGGATCTCATGTCCATGTCGCGCCTGACCGGGGCTGTGCTGCTTTTGGCCAGCACCGCCACGCCGCTGGCATTGCTCGCAGATGATGCGGAACCGGCCACTAAGGCCGCCAATGCCGCCGTGTTGGAAGAGCTTGATTTTTCCAACACCCAAGATTTCGAAAATGCCCGCCGCGGGTTTATTTCCACCATT
>JAOXSB010000298.1 GCA_025800345.1 Mangrovicoccus sp.
GGCCCGCATCTTGGGGCGCGGAAAGCACCAAACGCGCCGGGGCCCAAACCGCTACCTCGCCTGCGGCCAAAACCGCATCAATCTCGGTGCGGCTCACCGAAGCACGCCAATCCAACCCTTGCCCATCAAGCAGCCAGGCCGCTTGATCTTGGGACAGCAGATCGATTTGCAATTGCGCCTCGGGGGCATCCAAAAGCTCTGGCCGCGGGCTCAACGGCCCAGGCAGAACCACCAGCCCGCCGGAAGGCGCCAAGGGATCAAGCCCGATATGGGCCCGGGCCGCCCCTGCGATTTGTCCAAGCCAGGATGCCAAACGCGGATCCCCAATGAGCTCGGGGGCCAGAACCAATATCCAAGGATGAAAACTCACCGCTGCTGTATCGGTCGCCGCATCCACCAAAGCCGGTGCCAGCGCCGCGCGGCTGCGCGATATTTCCACCCCAAGGGCAAATGGCCCGCGATCTAATTTCTCGATCCGAACTTGAATATGCAGCGCCCGATTATGAGTCAGTGCCCGCGCGGCGATACGTTCAGCCAGGGTTTCCAGCAGATCATAACGCTGCTCGGCCAAGCAATGTTCCACCGCTTCCACCAGCATGTCATAGCTGAGGATGCCATCCACATCATCGTCCAAATCTGCCGAGGGCGGCGCCACATCCAGCACCAGGGTAAAGCGCAAACGCTGGGCGCTGCCCCTTTCGCTGCCAAAGGCCCCGATTTCCACATTGCAGATATAATCGCGCAAGCTGATCCGGTCTTGGCCAAGGCTGCCAATGGCGCTTTCCGCGCCCCGGGTCATGTCAAATCCGTCCAATGCGCTCACGGCTTCAACAACAGCTTGCCGCGATGCTGCGCCGCTTCCATG
>JAOXSB010000301.1 GCA_025800345.1 Mangrovicoccus sp.
GCGAAATCCACACCGCGATTGCTCATCTGCCGGGCGCGTTGCTTCATTTCGATCAAAGCCAGGCTGGCATCCACAAAGACCACAGCGATCACCGGCAGGTTCAATTCCGCTGCGCTGGCCAATTCCCCGGCCACCATCAAAAACCCCGCATCGCCCATAAAGGCCATAACCGGGCGTTCGGGATCGGCAAGCTTTGCGCCCATGGCCAAGGGCAATGCGCAGCCCATGGTGCAAAGGCCCGAGGATTGCATCAGCCCGCGGGGCTCGTCACAGCGCCACATTTGCGACAGCAAGATCCGATGGGCGCCGCTATCGGCTGTGGCCAGCGTGCCCTGGGGCATCGCTTGGCGGGTTTCATCAATCACCGCGGCTGGGCCCCAATCCTCATCGCTGGGGAACGCGGCCTGCAAAGCGGCGCTGGTCTGAGCGATCTCGCCCCCGGCCCAGCTTTCGCGCGGGCCGAGCCCTTGAGAAAGCGCGTGCAGGCTTTCGGCGCAGCCGCCCAAAATATCATAGCTGGCGCGATGCATCCCATGGCGATTGGGCGCGGCGGCGATATCAATCACGGTTTGGCGGTCAGGATCCCAGGGATCTTGCCAGCCGCTGCGCATTTCGATGGGATCATAGCCCAAAGCCAGCACCAGATCCGCTTGGGCCAGTAGCGGCAGCAGCGCCTTATCAGCCTTGGGCGAGAGCCCGGCCCCGCCCAGGGCCAGCGGGTGATCCTCGGGAATGATGCCTTTGGCTTTATAGCTGGTGATCAAAGGCGCGTTAAATCGCTTGCAAAATTCTTGCAGGGCAGGGCCCGCCGCTTCATTCACCGCATCCAGCCCAGCCACCACAACCGGGCGCTGCGCATCATCCAAAGCCCCTCGCGCAGCGGCCAGCGCCGGGCTTGGGGCCGGGGCCAAGGGCAGCGGCGCGCGATAGCTTGCGGGCAATTTGGGGGACGGGCCAGGGGCGGCATCAGCCACGGTGATCGGCACATCAATATGCACCGGGCCGGGGCGGGCCTCGGTGGCGATGCGCACTGCTTTATCGGCGATCACATGGGCCGCGCCCGGCGATAGGGTAAATTGCGCCCGGGTCATGGGGGCGAAAACCGCGCGATGATCGAGAACTTGATGCGTATAGGTCTCGGCCGCATCCGCATCGATACAGCCGGTCAGCACGATCAAAGGCACCCGGTCTTGATCCGCATTGGCCACGGAATTGACCCCGTTCATGGCCCCTGGCCCCACCGTGGCCAGCAAAATGCCTGGCGCGCCAGTGCGGTGCCAGGTGCCTTCGGCCATAAAGCCACCAGCATTTTCATGTTTGACCAGAACGAAACGGATCCCGGCCTTTTCCAGCGCATCCACCAAGGTGAGCACTTCGCCTCCGGGCATGCCAAAAGCATAACGGCAGCCTGCTTCATATAAACGGCGGGCCAGCACATCGGCGCAGCGCTCGGACATGGGAACCTCTTTCTTTGTTATAGGCCAAAGACATAGGGCTTTCTTGCCGCGCTGTCAGCCGCGGAACCGTTCACAGCGCATCACTGGGGCGTTTTGACTGATGGCTGGCAATTCGCAGCCCCGAGCAGTAGGAGGCGAAAACCTCGATAATGCAGCGCGCCGATGTCCCCAGAGATTCAATTCGACAATATCCGCTATGGTAAGGACGGGCGCGAGATCATCGCGCCGCTGACGCTGCAATTGCGCGAGCGGCGCATCGGGCTGGTGGGGCGTAACGGGTCGGGCAAATCGACCTTCGCACGGCTATTGACCGGGCTTATCGCCCCCGATGCGGGCAAGGTTCTGGTGGGCGGTGTGGATGTGTTCAAAGACCGCAAAGCGGCGGTGGGCATGATCGGCGTGCTGTTTCAAAACCCTGATCACCAGATCATTTTTCCCACAGTGCTTGAAGAAATATCCTTTGGTTTGCGCCAGCAAGGGCGCAGCCAAGCCGAGGCGCGCGAGACCGCGCAAGCGATTCTAGCCAAATTCGGGCGCAGCGCTTGGGCCGATCGCAGCGTGCATGGGCTTAGCCAAGGTCAACGCCATTTGGTTTGCCTTTTGGCGGTTCTGGCCATGGCCCCAAAAGTGATCGTGTTTGACGAGCCTTATGCCGGGCTTGATTTGCCCACGCGGATGCATCTGGAACGGCTTTTGGCGGGGCTTGGGCAAACGGTGATCCATATCACCCATGAGCCGCCATCTTTGCAGGGCTATGACCGCGTGCTTTGGCTTGAGGCAGGAAAAATCGCCCAAGATGGCAGGCCCGAGCAGGTTTTGCCCGCTTTTGAAGCCGAGATGATGCGCTTGGGGGGCGGTGATGCTCTCGCTGACCTCTGAGATTCGCACCCCTTATCATCCTTGGCCTGCGGGGCCGAAACTGGGCGCGGTGTGCTTGGTCACAGCGAGCCTCTTTATCATCGGCTCGCCTTGGTTTTCAGGAGCGATCGTCCTGGCATGTTTGGGGCTTTATGCGTTGCCGGGCCTGGGGTTTTTGCGCCAAGGGCTCGGGGCGTTGCGGATGCTTTGGCCATTTTTGGCGCTGATTGCCCTTTGGCATGGGGTGAGCGGCACCTTGGAGGCCGGTTTGGCAGTGGCCTTGCAGCTATTGGCGGCGGTGGGCTTTGCCAATCTGGTGACCTTGACCACGCGGCTGGAGGATATGGCCGCGGTGGTCACGCGGGCGGCAAGCCCGCTGCGCCGCTTCGGCCTGCGCCCGGAGCGTTTTGGGCTGGCATTGGCGCTGGTGGTACGTTTCACACCGGTTTTGGCCCAGCGAGGAGATCAAATCGCGCAATCTTGGCATGCGCGAACGTCGCGGCGGCCAGGATGGCAGGTGCTTGCCCCGCTCGCCTTAGGGGCGATAGACGATGCCACATATGTTGCCGAGGCCCTGCGGGCGCGCGGCGGAATAGACCCCGTAGAGGAGTAAACTCGGGCATGGAACGTAATTTTGTGATGATCGCGCTGTTTGCAGCGCTGATCGCGGCTTTGGGCTTGGTGCCGAAAATCACCTTGGCCTCTGGCGTGCCGATCACCGCCCAAAGCCTTGGGGTGATGCTGTGCGGCACGGTGCTTGGGGCGCGGCGCGGGGCTTTGGCGGTGTTGTTGTTCCTCGCCTTGGTGGCCCTTGGTCTGCCGCTTTTGTCTGGCGGCCGCGGCGGGCTGGGCCTGTTTGTCTCGCCCTCTGCGGGGTTCTTGATCGGCTTTCCGATCGCGGCCTTTGTGGCGGGCCTGATCACCGAAAAGCTACGCGCGATGTCGGTCTTTTGGGCTGCTGCCCTGGGCGCGGCCATTGGTGGGATCTTGGTGCTTTATATTCCTGGCATCATCGGCATGGCGGTCACCTTGGATAAATCCCTGCCCGAAGCCTCGCTGCTGGCCACGCCATTCATCCCTGGCGATCTGATCAAATCGGTTCTTGCCGGTGCGATCACAGGCAGCCTGGCCAAAGCCCGGCCCGATAGCGTGCTGTCGCGCGCCTGATGCCTGATCGGGCGGCGCTTAGCCGCCCGACAATTTCCAGCGCCGGTGGATCCAGAGCCATTGATCCATATCGGCGCGGATGCGGGCTTCAAGACTGTCATTGACCGCTTGCATCATCTCTTCGGGGCTGGCCTCGGCAATGGGCTCTTCGATGATCACATCAAAGCCATCCTTGCGGCGGATGCCATAAGCGGGCACCAAAAGCGCGTTGTATTTCAGGGCCATTTCCGCCGCTGAAAGCGTGGTGGCCGCAGGTTTGCCAAAAAAGGTTAACGGCGCGCCATCTTTCACATGCTGATCCACCAGAATCGCCAAAGCATTGCCCTTGCGCAGGAATTTGAGCATTGCGCCCAGGCCCCGGCGGCCTTTGGGAAAGATCGGCTCGGCAATGCCCGAGAGCATGGCGGTGTAATGGGCATCCACATAAGGATCATCATGGGGCCGGTAGAGCGCGCCGATGGAATAGCCCCGATGGGTGAGCGCCACGCGCACCGCGTCGAAATTGCCAAAATGTCCTGAGACCATGATCACGGGCCGTTTCGCATCCAGCGCCGCACGCAACGTGTCAACGCCGGGGCCGGTCATTGGCACGGGCGAGACCCGCGCGCGAAAATCTTTGACCGAGGTGACCTCGGTGATGAAACGCGCAGTATTGCCGGGCACCCGGCGGCATAGGCGGCGGATCTCTGGCTCCGGCAAATCGGGCAAGACATGGGCCAGATTGGCGCGAATGCGCCGACGATACCCGGCCAGCGGGGCAAAGAGATAGGCCATGAGAAAATCGGCCAGGGCCAAGCGTGCCCGCCAGGGCAACAATCGGGGCAGGCGGAACATAGTGACGATGACCATGCCGGTGAGGCGGCCGCGCCATGTGGTGGGGGCCACGGCACCCGCTTTGGGCTGCGCGGTGGCAGGTTTCGCTGTGGGCATGTGCCAGAATCCTTCCCCGATCGCATCGCATATGGATCTGCTCGCGATGTCAGTCTTTTGCCTGCTATAAAAAATCGTGACCGGGGGGACAACAGTGCAACCTGATTAGGTCATATTACCCATCGCCGCTTTTCAACGCGAGCTCGCCCGCAGCTTCCATATCGCGGATCGCCACCACCAGTTTCGACATGGCTTCTTCGGCGGCGTCGGGCTGCATAGGGATGACCGCCTCCATATCCTCGCGCATCTGCTGGGCCATGCGCGGCGAGATATTTTCTAAGATGAATTCCACCGCTTCGCTGGCGGTTTCTTTGGCGGCGGCCAAAGCGTTCAGCAGCACCTCTTGATCCACCGCTTGGGTGATCTTTGGCATATCGCGCGTATCCACCCGTTCGGGAATATTGGTGAAGGTAAAGATCGCCTTTTTGACCTCTTCGGCGAAAAGCTGATCTGTCGCTTCGAGCCCTTCGAGCACCGTGTCGCGAATGCTTGCTGCTGCCGAGTTCAAAATCGCGCCAAGCCGCCCCACGGGCCCGTCTTCAAAGGCCGAAACCGGGGTGGCGCAAAGCTGTTCGGCCAAAGCCGCGCCAATGGCTTGCACGGTATTGGGTGCGATCACCCCGGTGCGCGAGACCGCATAGCTGATGGCGCGGGCCCGCTCGCTGGGTAGGTTTGATAAGATCTCAGCGGATTTTTTCACCGGCAGCTTTGACAGGACGACAGCCGCGATTTCAGTGCTTTCGGCGGCCAAAACTCGCGTCAATTGATCCTCGGAAAGACCGCTTACAAAAGCCCAGGGATCGGCCACTGCGGGCACGCCCGCATCGCGGCGGATGCGATTGGCGCAATTGGGGCTGAGCGCATGGGATACCTCGTCCAGCGCCCCTTGCAGCCCGCCGGGAAAGGAGACGCTGATTTGATCAAGCTCTTGGATAAACTCGTCCACCACCGCATCCAGGGTGGATTGATCGATGGCCCGCAGGCTTCCCATTTCATGGGTGAGATCAATTTGCATGGCCTCGGGCAGATTTGCCAAGGAGAGGTTCGTGCCCTCGCGCAGCATCAGGCGGACGATAATCGCGGCTTTGCGCTTTTTGCTAAGATAGCCTTGGCCATGGGGAGAGAGCGCACCCAAAGGTGCCATACTGGGAAGTGTCACCGTGAACCTCGTAGCGTTCTGCTTCTGTTCGTAGATACGCAGAGCTTGCTTAAAAGGCTCTTACCCCAACAAAGAAAAGGCAGCGCCCAAGCACTGCCCTTTGAAGGTCGGTTATGAGGAGACCTTATCGGTGCAGGTCAGCGTCATCGGGTCAAAAACTTGGCCCTCGGCGCAACTGCTGGCCTGGGATTGTTTCGGAGCGCCCCAATTGCAGCCCTCGGCGGTGGCGATAACTGGCGCGAGGCAGAGGGCAAGGGCCGTCAGAAGGGTCTTCGTCATAGGCTTTGTCTCCTGGTTGGAAGATCTCAGCTTATCACAAGATGCCCTTCTGACCAAATTCGAGCGGTTAAGCCTCGCCAAACACTCGCTGGAAAATCGTGTCCACATGTTTGGTGTGATAGCCCAGATCAAATTTTTCGTTGATCTCGTCTTCGCTGAGCGCGGCGCGCACTTCTTCATCACCAAGCAATTCTTCGCGGAAATCCGTGCGGTGATCCCAAACTTTCATGGCGTTGCGTTGCACCAAACGGTAAGCATCCTCGCGGCTCACGCCCGCTTGGGTTAGGGCCAAGAGCACCCGTTGGCTCATCACCAGGCCGGGGAATTTATTCATATTCTCCAGCATGTTCTCGGGATATACCAGCAGCTTGTCGATCACCGATGTCAAACGCGCCAAGGCAAAATCCAAGGTCACGGTCGCATCGGGGCCGATATTGCGCTCCACCGAGCTGTGGGAAATGTCGCGCTCATGCCAAAGCGTCACGTTTTCCATAGCTGGCAGCGCCATGGAGCGCACCAGACGGGCCAGCCCGGTCAAGTTCTCGGTCAGCACCGGGTTTTTCTTATGGGGCATGGCCGAAGAGCCTTTTTGACCCATGGAGAAAAACTCCGCCGCTTCCAACACTTCGGTGCGCTGCATGTGGCGGATTTCGGTGGCGATGTTTTCAATGCTGCTGGCGATCACCCCAAGCACGGAAAAGAACATCGCATGGCGGTCGCGGGGGATCACCTGGGTCGAGATCGGCTCGGGCTCCAGCCCCAGTTTCTCGCAGACATGGATTTCAACTGCCGGGTCGATATTGGCGAATGTGCCCACCGCGCCGCTGATAGCACCAGTGGCGATCTCGGCCCGGGCGGCTTTCATACGCGCTAGGTTGCGATCCATCTCTGCATAGAACCGTGCGAAAGTCAGGCCCATGGTGGTGGGTTCTGCATGGATGCCATGGGAACGCCCGATGCGCACAGTGTCTTTATGTTCCAGCGCGCGGCGCTTCAAAGCGGCCAGCAGCCCTTCAAGATCCGCGATCAGCAGATCGGCGGCGCGGGTGAGCTGGATGTTAAAACAGGTGTCGAGCACATCCGAGCTGGTCATGCCCTGATGCACAAAGCGAGCCTCTTCATTGCCCACGATCTCGGCCAGATGGGTGAGAAAGGCGATCACGTCATGTTTGGTTTCGCGCTCAATCTCGTCGATGCGCTCAATGTCAAATTCCACATCCGCGGCTTTCCATACCGCTTGGGCGTTTTCGCGGGGGATCACCCCTAGATCGGCCTGGGCATCGCAGGCATGGGCCTCGATCTCGAACCAGATGCGGAATTTCGTCTCCGGCGACCAGATGGCAACCATATCAGGGCGGGAATAACGGGGGATCATAACGGGCCTCTCATCTGCGTGGGCAGGGCATAGGGCGAACGCTTCTCAGGGTCCAGCCTTCAGGCGCGCAGATGTTGCGTCTGTGCCAGGCAGATCAAACCTCGCGCCAGGCGCCCGGGGCGAGCCCGTCCAGGGACCACCGGCCCACTTTGGCCCGGATCAAGCGCAAGGTCGGGTGCCCCACAGAGGCGGTCATGCGCCGGACCTGACGGTTGCGCCCTTCGGTGATGGTGATCTCGATCCAGCAATCGGGGATTGCCGCGCGCACGCGAATGGGCGGGGTGCGCGGCCAAAGCCCCGGCGGCGGATCTATTTGGCGCAGCTTCGCAGGCCGGGTCATCCCGTCTTTAAGCTTCACCCCTTTTGCCAGCGCCTCCAGCGCGGCGGTATCAGGCAGGCCTTCCACCTGGGCCCAATAGGTTTTCTCGGTGCGCGCTTTGGGCGAGGTGATCCGCGCCTGCAAGCGCCCATCATCGGTGAGCACCATCAAGCCTTCGCTATCTTTATCCAAACGCCCAGCGGGATAGACCCCCGGCACCGTGATAAAGCCCGACAGGGTGGGGCTAGGGCTTGAGGCGGTAGAGCTGTCGGTGAATTGCGACAGAACACCAAAGGGTTTGTTGAATAAGATCACGCGTGCCATGGGGCGCTGTTAACGCAGATTGCGCGGGGAGGCGAGCGGCCGGAATGCGCAAAGGCACAGGGGATCAGAGCGGGCGGATCAGAGCGGGCGGTACAAAAAGACGCTGGGCAGCTGCTCGGTAAAGCCGGCGCGATCATAGGCCCGCCTTGCAGGGGCATGGGCCGCATCCACCCCGGTACCCACCGTGGCCACGCGCATCCCTGTGGCCCGCATCCGATCTAACATGGCTTTGTGCAGCTTGCGCCCGTAACCTTTGCCTTGATGGATGGGATCGATGGCATTGATTCCCAACTCGCCGATTTTACGGCTCGGGTTCAGAACGATATGGCCGAACCCCACAATATCGCCGCCGCATTCCACCACCAGTAAATCGCGGGGATCCGCGGTTTCGCTAAGCGCGGCCAGGTGGCTGTGTTGCTCGGCCTCAGCTTCACCATAGGCGATGCTGACCAAAGGTTCGGTGATGGTTTCGCGCACAGAGCTGAAGATTGGCGCAAAAGCGCGCGCAGCGATGGATTGAATCTGTGGCAGATCACTCTGCCGGTAGGGCCGAATTCGGCACGCTTGGATCATGTTTCCCACACCCTCAAACGCCCAAGCGCCCCCGCAGCTTGACCGTCTCTATTGACGCGCAGCCTGTGGGGCGCGGGTTAATATGAGCTTTCCAGTAGCTTGGCGGATCTGGAGAGTTTTACAAAATCTTGGGCGATTTCGCGGCTGCGCGCGCAAGCAATTCCTAAGAATGTGGCGTCACCTTCCCATGGCCGGTCCCGTGGCTGGCTGGGCTGGTTTTGCCAGCGCCATCTTGCATAGTGGGATCGTAGGATAAGGAAGCCTAATGGCGGAGAGACAGGGATTCGAACCCTGGGTGGGCGTGAACCCACAACGGTTTTCGAGACCGCCCCGTTCGACCACTCCGGCACCTCTCCGCGGGGGTCTGGCGGGCGGTCTAATCAACCCGGCCGGGGGGTGCAACCCGTTTCCGACCGATCACTGCAATGCGACTTGCCACAGGGGGAACATTATGGGTGAAATGTTCAAACATCTTGGTTTTATGGGGTCGGGTATGCCCAACGCATTACGCACGCTTACAATTTCGGCCCTTCTATCGCTTTGGGCGAGCCTCTCTTTGGCCTCTCCGCTTACCAATGCGGTGCTGGATGCCATGCGCTTGGGCGAATTGATGGAGATTTTGCAGCGCGAATCTGAGCTTTCTGGACAAGAGCTAGATGACAGCATGCTCGACGGGACCGGCGGCGCGGCTTGGGCGCGCACCGTGTCGCGGATCAATGATGCAGAGCGGCTGGAGCAGGCTTTGCGCGCCGAAATGGCGCAAAGCCTTGATGACAGCGCGGCGGAGCAGTCGTTGGAATTTCTCAGCTCGGAGCAGGGTCAGCGCATCGTCGGGTTAGAGCTCTCTGCGCGTGAGGCGCTGCTGGATCCGGCGATCGAAGAAATGAATATGGCGGCGATGGAGGCGCAGCGCGGCGAAAACACAGCGCGTTTTGCTCAGGTCACCCGTTTTGTTGAGGTGAATGATCTGATCAATGCCAATGTAGCCGGGGCGCTGACGGGCAATGTCGCGTTTTTGCGCGGGCTGCGCGATGGGGGCTTTCCACCCTATGAGCGGGTGGGGGATTCGCAATTGCTGGCCGATGTGTGGCAGCGTGAACCCGAGATTCGCCTAGAAGCCGAGGAATGGGTCTATTCATTTCTGACCTTGGCATTTGGTCCGCTTGGCGAAGCAGATCTTGAAGCCTATACGGCTTTCTCGGAAACCGAAGCGGGCAAAGCGCTGAACCGGGCGCTGTTCTTGTCCTTTGATCAGGTCTTTGGCGAAACCTCCCATGCATTGGGGGAAGCGGTGGCCCAATTTCTCATGGCCGAGGATATCTAATCCCCGCGCGGGTCAAGAGGGCTTGACTTTCAACACTGTCTGCAAGATATGCGCCTTTCTGATGCTGCCCTGATGGGCGGAAATGCGCCGTTCGAGGTGCGCTTTGCGCAAAACTGGCCCAAGCTTTACTGCTTAGACCGACCGAAGAACGCGGAACCGATAAGGAAGAACGCATGTTTGCGGTGATCAAAACCGGCGGCAAGCAGTACCGTGTTGAAAGCGGCACTGAGCTGGAAATCGAAACGCTCGCGGCTGTGGCCGGAGATAAAGTTCAATTCAACGATGTGCTGATGCTGGGCGGCGACGCCCCTGTTGTGGGTGCCCCCTTTGTCGAAGGTGCGGCTGTTCAAGCAGAAGTCATCGAGCAAAAGCGCGGCGAGAAAGTCATCCATTTCGTCAAGCGCCGTCGTAAGCACTCGTCCAAACGGACCAAAGGCCACCGTCAGAACCTGACCGTGGTGCGCATCACGGATATCCTGGCCAGCGGCGCCGCCGAAAGCGGTGTGAGCGCGGCCATCGGCACGGGCGCAGCAGCGGCCCAGAGCGAGGAGCAAGCGTAATGGCACATAAAAAAGCAGGCGGTTCATCCCGTAACGGTCGCGATTCAGCTGGTCGTCGCCTTGGTGTGAAAAAATACGGCGGCGAAGCCGTGATCCCTGGTAACATCATCGTGCGTCAGCGCGGCACCAAATGGTGGCCGGGCGAGGGCGTCGGCATGGGCAAGGATCACACCATCTTTGCTGTGCGCGAAGGGGCCGTGACCTTCCACACAGGTTTCCGTGGCCGGACCTTTATCTCGGTCACTCCGGTGGCAGAGGCGGCTGAATAAGCACTTTGTGCGGGCCCGAATTTTGCGGGCGGGGGCCGGCGGCAACGCTGGTCCCCGTTTCGCTTTTCAGCGGGCCGTTAATAGTGAGCTTTCGTGCCATTCTTGGCGGCGTTCATGATCATGTAAAAGATTTGAACCATAACGCCGCTCTCGAATTGGTGTGATCTGCGGCATTGAAGTGCCGATACCGAGCCAGCAAATAGATGTGAGGTGGAGCGGCCAGAGCCTTTCGGGTCGGGCGGCCGTGCCTTTGGGGAGAGACGATGAAACTCGAAAAGATCCCTCAGCAAGCAACAATTGCCGCAGAGCGGCTGCTGCTGCGCCCATTGCGGCGGTCTGATGAAGGGCTGCTGAGCCTTTATGCGGGCGATGAACGTGTGGCGCGCAATACCCGCTCGATCCCGCATCCCTTACCGCCTGGAGCGTCTGAGGCCTTTGTGAACAAAGCGCTGTCCGCAGATCGCCTGAAAGATGTTTGGGTCATGGATGGCTCTGGGGCCGGTCTTGGCGAATTGCTGGGCGTGATCTCATTGCAGCACCTGGATGAAGGGCGCTCTAAGGTCAGCTATTGGGTGGCGCCAGCCTTTTGGAATACCGGCTTTGCCACCGAGGCGCTGCATGCGCTGCTCGAGGCTAACCCCCATCAGGCGCAAACGGTTTTCGCGGAAATGTTCCAAAGCAATGCCACTGCGGCCAAAGTGCTGACCAATTGCGGTTTCACCTATATTGGCGATGCAGAGGCCTATTCCGTGGCCCAGGAACGGACTGTTCCAACCTGGACCTATCTGAAAAAGCTCAGCTGATCTGATAGGTCTTGCGAGGCTGCGCGCGCAGGGCCGGGGCTCTGCGCCGATATTTTGCGGTTTTGTGACAGGCGTCTCGCCAAAAGGCCAAGCCATCTTGGCCTTGGCCGCGTCACAGTCTATGGGCTGAGCCAAAGCTCGCCAAAGGATATGCTATGAAATTCCTCGATCTGGCAAAGGTCTATATCCGCTCTGGCAGCGGCGGAAACGGTGCGATCAGCTTCCGCCGCGAGAAATATATCGAATATGGCGGCCCCGATGGTGGCGATGGCGGCAAAGGTGGCGATGTCTGGGCCGAGGCGGTGGATGGGCTGAACACCCTGATCGATTTTCGCTATCAGCAGCATTTCTTTGCCAAAAATGGCCAAGGCGGCATGGGCCGTCAGCGCACCGGGCGCGGCGGGGATGATATTGTGCTGCGGGTGCCTGTGGGCACGGAGATCCTGGAAGAGGACGAAGAAACCGTGATCGCGGATCTGACCGAGGTGGGGCAGCGGGTGCTGCTGGCCTCTGGCGGCAATGGCGGTTTCGGCAATCTGCATTTCAAAAGCGCCACCAACCAAGCGCCGCGCAATGCCAATCCTGGCCTGCCTGGGGTGGAGCGTACCCTTTGGCTGCGGCTCAAACTGATCGCCGAGGCGGGGCTTTTGGGGCTGCCCAATGCGGGCAAATCCACCTTCCTTGCGGCCACATCCAATGCCCGGCCCAAGATCGCGGATTACCCCTTTACCACCCTGCATCCCAATCTTGGGGTGGTGGGCATCGATGGGGTTGAATTCGTCGTGGCCGATATTCCGGGCCTGATCGAAGGGGCTCATGAGGGCAAAGGCATTGGCGATCGCTTCTTGGGCCATGTGGAGCGCTGTTCGGTGTTGCTGCATGTGATCGATGCCACGGCCATGGATCCGGTGGAGGATTACCACACGATCCTTGGGGAGCTGGCGGCCTATGACGGGCCATTGGCCAGCAAACCGCGCATCACGGTGATGAACAAGATCGATGCGCTGGATGATGAATTGCGCCGCGAGATCCGCAAAACCCTTAAAGAGGCCAGCGGTGGGCCGGTTCTTATGATGTCTGGGGTCAGCCGCGAAGGTGTGGACCCTGTGCTTCGGGCCTTGCGCAACGAGATTGACAGCGACCGCTTGCGCCGGTCCCCGGCGGCGGAGCCCGACACATGGAGCCCCTAACCCAGGCCCGGCGGGTCGTGATCAAAATCGGGTCTGCCTTGCTGGTGGACCCGGCATCGGGATTGCGCAGCGATTGGCTCACGGGCTTGGCGGCTGATATTGTGACGTTGCGTCACGCCGGAGTTGAGGTTGTGGTGGTTTCCTCGGGCTCCATCGCGTTGGGGCGCCGCGTTCTGGGCCTGTCTCAAGGCGCTTTGCCGCTAGAGCAATCTCAGGCGGCCGCGGCGGTGGGGCAGATCCGATTGGCGCGGGCCTATGAAGAAGTGCTCGCCCCCCATGGGGTGATCACCGGACAAGTATTGGTGACGCTCGAGGATAGCACATCGCGCCGGCGCTATTTGAACACCCGCGCAACCCTGAAACAGCTTTTGGCCCTGGGCGCGGTGCCGATCGTCAATGAGAACGATACCATCGCCACAGACGAGATCCGCTTTGGCGATAATGATCGGCTTGCGGCCCAAGTGGCGGCAACGATTGATGCGGATCGCTTGGTTCTGCTCAGCGATGTGGATGGGTTTTACTCGGCCAACCCACTTACCGATAGCACCGCACAGCGTTTTGAAACTATTAGAAAAATAACGCCTGAATTAGAAGCAATGGCTGGTGAAGGCGTCTCGGGGCTGAGCAAAGGTGGCATGATCACCAAATTGCTGGCCGCGCGCACGGCCATGTCTGCGGGCTGCGCCATGGCCATCACCTTGGGCAGTCGCGAGCGCCCTTTGAGCGCCCTGGATGCAGGCGCGCCCAGCACCTGGTTCTTGCCGGATACGGATCCGAAAGCGGCGCGCAAACGCTGGATCGCGGCGATGAAACCCAAAGGCACAGTGCAGATTGATGCGGGGGCGGCAGCGGCCTTGAGCCAAGGCAAATCCTTGTTGCCAGTGGGGGTGTCGCGGGTCTCGGGCGTGTTCGGGCGCGGCGAGCCGGTGGAGATTGTCGGACCTGAAGGCGAGAGCCTAGGGCGCGGGTTAATTTGTTACACAGCAGACGAGGCACGCGCAATTTCTGGGCATCATTCAGGTGACATTGCTGATCTGCTAGGCTATCCCGGTCGCGCGGCTCTGGTTCATAGGGATGATATGGTTCTATGAAAGATTTTGATGACATTCACGCAATGATGACGGATTTGGGCAGCCGTGCCCGACGGGCCGCAACAGAGCTGGGATTCGCGGATCCAGAGCAAAAATCCGAAGCGCTGCGTCTGGCAGCAGAGGCTGTTTTGGCACGCAAATCCGAGATCCTGGAAGCGAATGCCAAAGATCTCGATTATGGCCGCGACAAAGGTTTAAGCCCGGCGATGATGGATCGCTTGGCCCTGGATTCTGATCGCATTGACGGTATTGTTTCCGGTCTTCGCGCCATTGCAGCGCAAAAAGATCCCGTGGGTGAGACAATTACTGAATGGGATCGCCCCAGCGGGCTGCATATCAAACGGGTGCGCACGCCTTTGGGTGTGATCGGTGTGATCTATGAAAGCCGCCCGAATGTGACCGCCGATGCCGGGGCGCTGTGCTTGAAATCGGGCAATGCGGTGATCCTGCGCGGGGGCTCGGAAAGCCTGCATAGCGCGGCCGCGCTTCATAGCTGTTTGGTGGCCGGGCTCGAAGGCGCGGGCCTGCCTGGCGATGCGATCCAATTGGTGCCCACGCGGTCGCGCGAAGCGGTGTCGGAATTGCTGCGCATGACCGAATTCGTCGATGTGATCGTGCCGCGCGGCGGTAAGGGCCTGGTGGGGCTGGTGCAGCGCGAAGCGCGGGTGCCGGTCTTTGCCCATCTCGAAGGCATTTGCCATATCTATGCCGATGGGGATGCGGATCTGGACAAGGCACGCAAAGTGATCGTGAATGCCAAAACCCGGCGCACCGGGATTTGCGGCGCTGCGGAATGCTTGCTGGTGGATCGTGCTCTTTACGAGACCCATGGCGCGCCCTTTATCGAGGATCTGATCGCCGCAGGTGTCGAAGTGCGCGCCACTGGGGATTTGCTGCAGATCGAAGGCACTGTGCCCGCCAGCGAAGAGGATTTCGGCAAGGAATTCCTCGACAGCATCATCGCGGCCCGCATTGTTGAAGGTGTGGAAGAGGCGATTGCCCATATCCGCACCTATGGCTCGGACCATACCGATTGCATCCTGACCGAGAATGATGCCACCGCCGAGATGTTCTTTACCCGGCTCGACAGCGCCATCTTGATGCGCAATGCCTCGACCCAATTCGCCGATGGCGGTGAATTTGGCATGGGCGCCGAGATCGGCATCGCCACGGGCAAATTGCATGCGCGCGGACCTGTAGGGGCCGAGCAATTGACCAGCTTTAAATATATCGTCACGGGCGATGGGACGGTGCGCGCCTAAGCGGCGCGCCACCCAGATCAGAACACCACATCAATCGCGGTCTCGCTGATATCGAGCACCGGGCTTGAGTTGCGGTTTGAAAGCATATCCGCTGCCAGCAGAAACTGCACTTGGGCCGGAGCCAACTGCATTTGATGGGCGGTGGCCCAATGGCCGGGCACCGTGAGCAATTTCCAAAGATCCGGGTCCACTTTGAGCTTATCGGCGCGGCCAGTGATGCGTAGATCGCGATCTTCCTGGGCCACACGGATCTGCCCGCCATAGGGCATGGCGCTTTCCAAACACATGATCAGTAGGAAAAACAGCTTGGCCGCATCGCGCCCGATATCGCCGGGGATCAGCCAGATAATTTCCGTGCGCATGACCTGAGAAAGTTCATCTAGTATGCTGGAAAGCTCGCTGGGCCCAATGCGGGTGCTGTGATCGGCCGCGCCAAAAGCGATGCGAAAGAATTTGATGCGGGCATTGGCATGGCTGACACTGTCAGAGATCAGCGAGATTTCATCGCGATCTTTCAAATCGCCCATCCCGAGCAACTCCACCCCATTGCTGATGGCCCCTAAAGGGTTGATAAGGTCGTGACAAATCCGCGAGCCGATCAGAGCTGCCACATCATATGCGTCTTTGGCCATCCTTATCTCCTGCTGTGATTGGAGCAGCCCATGAATTCAATCCTTGAGCCGGGCATGTTTGTGCGTCACCCCCAGCAACCCGATTGGGGGCTGGGCCAGGTACAGTCCAATATCGGTGGACGGATCACGGTGAATTTCGAACATGCGGGCAAAGTTTCCATCGATGGGTCACGCATTGAGCTGCAAATAGAATTTCCATCCTAGAATAGTTGCTGCAAGGTTAAACTCCCGCTCAGGGAGAGAGTTGCCTCTGGCCCATGCGGGGCGTACAAGCGCGCCATTATCACCTTTGGAGCCCTCATCATGCGCCCAATTGAGCCTCGTTTTGAGCTGCGCCTGGCCCAAGGCCCTGCGGATCTTCGGGCGGCCCAGCGGTTGCGTTATGAGGTGTTTGTGGCCGAACTTGGCGGCGATGGTCCCATGGTGGATCATGTGGCGCGGCTTGAACAAGATCGGTTCGATCCGTTTTGCGACCATCTGCTGCTGCTTGATACCAATCGGCCCAAATCGGAAAACCAGGTGATTGCCGCTTATCGGGTGATGACCGCTGAAGGGGCCGCAAAAGCCGGGCAGTTTTACTGCGCTGATGAATATGATTTGAGCGCGCTTCAGAAATCAGGGCGCAAATTGCTCGAATTGGGGCGCTCTTGCCTGCATGCGGAGTATCGCGGTGGGGCGGCGCTTTATCATCTGTGGAACGGGCTGGCCCGCTACACCATGGAGCGCGATATCGAAGTGCTGTTTGGCGTGGCCAGTTTCCACGGCACCGATGTGCAAGCTCTGGCCGAGCCCTTGGCCAATCTGCATCACCGCTTTATCGCGCCCGAAGATCTGCGCGTGCGCACGCAAAGCGCCCATTACCAAAGCATGAATCTGATGCCAGCGGCGCAGATTGACCGGGCACGGGCCATGCGGGCCACGCCTGCGCTGATCAAAGGCTATCTGCGCTTGGGCGGTTTTGTGGGCGATGGGGCCTTTGTGGATCACGCCTTTAACACGGTCGATATCTGCTTGATCTTGGACACGCAGCGCATGAACCCGCGCCAACGGGCGATTTATACCGGCGAGATGGCCGAGGCCGCCGGGTGAGCCCCACTTGGCATGGCGACAGGCCGCCCGCTGCCCCGGAAAAGCTTACCGTATTCGGTTGGGCGCGGGTGCTGCTTCGGGGGCTGCCCCTGGCTATTTTGGTCTTTGGCGGTCTGGCGTTAACATTGCTGCTGCGCTTGATTGAGCGCCCGCTATTTGGCCAGCGCCGGCCTTGGACGCCCTTTATCACCTGTTTCGTCTGCCGCGGGGCGTTTTTCCTGTTGGGGATGGGCTTTCACAGCCAAGGCACGCCCATGCGCGGCGCCGGCGCAGTGGTGGCCAATCACAGCTCTTGGCTTGATATTTTCGCCCTGAACGCCCGCAAGCGGATCTATTTCGTTTCCAAGGAGGATGTGGCGGCTTGGCCTGGGATCGGTTGGCTCGCGCGGGCCACGGGCACGGTGTTTATCAGCCGTCAGGCCCGCGCCGCTGGGGATCAAGCCAGGCTTTTTGAGACCCGGCTGCGGGCCGGGCATCGGCTGTTGTTCTTTCCCGAAGGCACCAGCTCTGACAGCCGACGAGTCTTGCCATTTAAATCAAGCTTGTTCGCGGCGTTTTTCACGCAAGATTTGCGGCAAAATCTGTCGGTGCAGCCGGTCAGCGTGGTCTATATCGCGCCCAAAGGGGAAGATCCGCGTTATTACGGCTGGTGGGGGGATATGGAATTTGGCCCGCATTTGCTGATGGTGCTGGGGGCCAAGCGCCAAGGTGCGGTGCGGCTGATCTATCATCCGCCCTTTAAGGTCGCAGAGTTCATCGATCGCAAAGCCTTGGCGCGTGCCTGCGAAGCACTGGTCCGCGCAGGGCTTGATCAGGGATTGGGCTTAGCCCAGCAGGGCTGAGATCTCGCGCAAGCGCGCTGCCGGATCATCGCTGTTCCAAATCTCTGCCCCTAAGGCAAAGAAATCCGTGATCGGGGCCAGAGCGCTGATATGGGCATCGGTTAGACCGCCCTCGGCCACCACAGGCAATTCGATCATTTGTGACCACCATTCGAAAAGCTCGGCGGGCACCGGATCGTCACTGCCCAATGGGCCAGGATCCACTGGCCCGAAAGAGACATAATCGGCGCCAGCTTCGCCTGCATTCATCCCCTCATGGCGGGAATCGGCACAATAGGTTCCGATGATCGCATCGGTGCCAAGCTCTTTGCGGGCGTCGCGGATATTGCGCGCCCCGTCAAAGAAATGCACCCCGTCCAGCCCATGGGGCGTGACCAGGCGCAGATGCCGGTCAATCACCAGGGGGATATCGCGGGCATGGGCGGTTTCGCGGGTCAGATCTGCCAGCCGCGCGATCTCATCAGCGTCTTCGCTGGCCAGGCTGAGGCGCAAACAGGCCACGGGCGCGGCGTCGAGCACACGGGCCAGGGCATCGCCAAAGCTGTCGCGATCCGGCGCGGGCGGGGTCATGAGATAAATCTGTGGGCGGTCTTGATCGGACATCGTTCAAATTCCCTTGGGCCGCGCGGGTCTAGCCCGGCCTGCAAGGCGGAGCAAGGGGCAGAGAGCCATTGCAGAGCGCGCCGCAGCGCCCTACACCGCGCCCGTCATGACAGATTTGCCCAGGCCCCCCGTCTTTGTCCTTGTACGCCCGCAAATGGGCGAGAATATCGGTGCCGCTGCGCGCGCTATGTGGAATTTCGGGCTCGACCGGATGCGCATTGTTGATCCCCGCGATGGCTGGCCCAATCAAAAAGCGGTGGCTATGGCCAGCGGCGCGGGGCGGCTATTGGACGAAGCCAGCCTATGCCCGGATCTGCCCGCAGCGCTTGAGGGCGTGGATATGGTCTATGCCACCACCGCTCGGCCGCGGGGGCTGACCAAACGGGTGGTCACGCCCGAGCAAGCCATGGCCGAAGCCCGCGCCCATGGGGCCGAAGGCCGCCGGGTGGCCGTGCTGTTCGGGCCAGAGCGTGCTGGGCTTGAAAACCATGACATCGCCCGGGCCAATGCGATCATCTCCGTGCCGGTGAATCCCGAATTTGCCTCGCTTAACCTGGCGCAATGCGTGTTGCTGACCGCTTATGAATGGCGCCGGCAAAATGCCGAGCCAGTGGCCAGCCAGATGGAGCTTGCCGGGGCCGATTGGGCCAGTGCGATCGAGGTGGAAAAGCTTGCCGATCACTATGAGCAACGCCTAGAGGATGCAGGGTTTTTCTATCCCGAGACCAAGGCTGAAGGCATGAAGATCGTGCTGCGCAATCTGTGGTCGCGCATGCCGCTGACCCGCGCTGATGTGCAGATCTTTCACGGGGCGCTGCGCCAGATGGTGCGCTGGAAAGAGCGCGGTTGATCTCGCAGGGA
>JAOXSB010000311.1 GCA_025800345.1 Mangrovicoccus sp.
TTCAACAACCGCCGCCTGCTGCAACCCATCGGAAACATCCCGCCAGCAGAAGCCGAGGAGAAGTTCTGTGAACAGTGCAACCAGTTCGATAAAGTCGCGTGAAACGGAGTAATCAGCCTCCGGCAAAACCGGGGCGGTTCAAACCGGTAAAAGCTGTCGCGCGAATACCCCATCACGTTGCAGGCCTGCGAAACAGAACCGAGCTGCTTGGCAAGTTCCAGCAGTCCCAGCTTCGGCTTGATGATCTTCTCTTGAATGCTTGTCATTGATCGACACTCCTTGTTGTGCTCCATAAGAGCAGAAATGTCAGATCAAGTCGTGCGCTTTACAATTCAGACGCCGTATACATGGCCGCAACCGACCTGACGCTAGAAATCATCGATCCGCCCTTGCCCAGCGGGTGCCATCCATACATGGTTCAAGCACAATGGCGAGCGACTTTACCTACGTGTCGACCTGGCAGGGGTTCGTTTACATTGCCTTCGTCATCGACACCTTCGCAAACCGGATTGTTGGTTGGCGAGCGTCACGGTGCCCGCGGACCCAGTTCGTGCTCGATGCCCTGGAACAGGCGCTTTATGAGCGGAAGCCGGCTGGCGGTCTCATCCATCACAGTGACCGTGGCAGTCAGTATGTGTCAATCCGCTATACCGAGCGCCTGGCCGAAGCCGGGGTCGAGCCGTCGGTCGGGAGTGTCGGGGACAGTTATGACAACGCCCTGGCGGAAACGATCATCGGGTTGTTCAAGGCCCTCTTGGGGGAGTTGCCCAATGTGCGGCGCCGAATTACTGGCCTTTGCTCCCGACATTTTAGCCGCTTTGTATGGATTAGAAGAACTGGCAATCACCGCTTTCTTCTTGAGACTGCTCATCTGCATATGTGGCGCGAGATCGACCGGCAAGGGCCGTACGGGTTTCTTCCAGACGCGCAACATCGACCGCGAGCAATGTGGGCGAATCGCCTGAGATTACGCGCGATTCTGATAACGCGTGCTGCACTGCGGCCACATCTCGGAGCAATTGAGATATGCGGTCTAATCCTTGAAGATCACGAAGCGTGTCATGGGCAATCCCGGTGCCTTGATCTGGGGGCAAATTTTCCTCGACATTTTGCAACAGCTTGCCGATTGCGACCTGGATATGATCGCAATCAGAGGCGAGCTCTTTGAGAAGATCGCTGGTATTGCGTGCTAGATTATGTCCCATATGCTACCCCACGCGCCGCCGGTTCAGGTGTCTACAGTCACAGTTTTCCGACCACGGCCTCGATACAGTTTCTTAGATCTGCGGGCTCAAAAGGTTTTTTGAGGAAGTTGTTCATGCCCAGCTGTTTTCCCGCCTCGACCAATTGCCGATCTGCGCGCCCAGTGATTAAGATGAAACCTGTCCCTTTTGTGCGTGGTTCGCTGCGCAGGGTTTTCAGCAGTTGAAGCCCATCCATTCCAGGCATGTTGTAATCTGAGATTACCAAATGCACCGGAGATTGCGCCATGGCTTGGAGTGCCTCAGCACCACCAGGCGCGTGACTGATGGAACGAATGCCAAAAGCTTCTAATGCTTGAACAATAAGGCCGCGGCTGGTCGACATGTCATCGACAACCATGATGCGGAGCTGGTCTCTGAGTGCCATAGTTATGATCCCGTTTTCAAAGGGAATTGTTGATGTGAAGTGTGGTGTTTGCGATAGGCCGTGAGGCCAGAGCTCGCCAGTTGGAGCTCTTGTTCATTGGTGACACGCTCGGAGTGACCAATAAAGAGCCAGCCGCCGGGGCGAAGCATCTCGGCGAAGCGCCCCCAGAGGGTCATCTGAGTGCTTTCTTCGAAGTAAATGGCCACATTACGACAGAAAATGACATCGAATTGCGCTCGGATTGGCCAGCTCTGGATCAGGTTGAGATGGTTGATTTTGACCAATTCGCGCAACTGTGGTGTCACCGTATAAACGGTTCGGCCTTTGAGCTCTTGCTTCGAAAAATAACGCTCGCGCAATGGCTCGGGCACGCCCGCGATTTGTGTGTCGTCATAGACGCCCTTGCGCGCGTGATTGATCACTGTGTAGTCAATATCAGTGCCCAGAATGCGATGCCCCAAGCGCAAAGCGTCCGGGCACAACCCTGCCAAGATCATCGCGATAGAATATAGCTCTTGGCCATTTGAACATCCTGCTGACCAGATACGAATTGGATCATCAGATCCGCGCATCCGTAATAGATCAGGAAGCACTGTATCCCTAAGGATCTCGAAATGGTGCATCTCACGGAAGAAATTTGTGACATTCGTGGTCAGTGCCGAGATCATATTGGGAATTTCTTCTTTTCCCTCAGAGGATTGAACAAAATCACAATAGGCTGTGAGATCCTTCAAACCGATCACGCGGAGCCGTTTAACCAGGCGCGACGAGATCATCGCGGCTTTGGCTTCCACAAGTACCAGCCCCGCTTCGCGCTTGGCGATGTCCGAAACCAGTTGGAACTGCGCGGGGGTCAGTTGCACGGTGTGACGGTCATCAACGAGAGAGTTCATGCGGCCAGTCCATCTTTTGCCGGGAGCACAGATTCAAGATCAAGCACCCGGATCATACGGTTTTCATAGATTGTCAGCGCACTGATAAAGGTTTGCGCGTCATCGGCGGCCATTTCTGGCGGTTGCTGCATCTCGGTGAGCGGCAAGGTAAGAATGTCCGAGACGGCATTTACCAAAAGGCCCACGGTTTGATCGGAAACGCAGACCACAATGATCACATCGCGTGCGCTATCTTCGCCCTTGGGCAGGCCAAGACGACCTGCGAGATCGATAATGGGTAAGACAGTCCCCCGTAGATTGATCACTCCGCGCACATAGCCAGGGGCACGCGGGAGTGGAGTGGCTTTGGACCAACCACGGATTTCACGTACAGACATGATATCCACGGAATATTCTTGCTCGCCCACGCGGAAAGACAGCAATTCGCGATCAGATTGGTCGGGTTGTGTTGGCTGCTCGGTCATAGGTTATCCTGCATTTGAAAGGGCTGGTGCGGCTTGATTAGTTCGCCCGGACGCATGGGCGGTGATGTCCACAGGGTCGAGGATCAAAGCGATTTGACCATCTCCGAGAATGGTTGCCGCAGCGACACCCGGCACATGGCCATAACTGTCTTGCAGTCCTTTGATGACCACTTGCCGCTGGTCATGGATCGAATCGACAACCAGAGCGGCACGGTCCCCGTTTTCATGGGCGATCAAAAGAACAATGCCGCCGACATAGCTTTCAAGGGGCTCGCGAAAGCCCAGTTCAGCCCCGAGATCGAGTAAGGGAACAAACTGTCCGCGAATTTGTACGACGTTGGTTTCCGGTCCCAAGGCGCGGATATCTTCCGCGGCTAAGGTCAGGGTTTCGATAATCGCGTTGAGCGGCACCACAAGGGTTTCTCCGGCCACTTGGACCACCATCCCGTCCAAAACTGCTAGGGTCAGGGGCAAGCTGATAGAAAAGGTTGTGCCTGTGCCTGGTTCCGATTGGATGACAATGCGGCCGCCAAGCGCTTGGATGGCACTGCGCACCACATCCATGCCAACGCCCCTGCCGGACAGGTTTGAGACTTCGGTAGCGGTGGAAAACCCGGGCAAGAACAGAAGATTGTCGATCTCGCTATCGGTGAGTTGTGCATCTGCTGGGATTAAGCCCTTGGAGACCGCGATATCGAAGACCTTTGGCCGATTGATGCCGCCGCCATCATCTGAGACCTCGATCACGACCCTGCCAGAACGATGCGCGGCGGTGAGGCTCACAATGCCCTCAGGAGGTTTGCCCGCAGCTACGCGCGCATCGGTGCTTTCCAGACCATGGTCCACCGCATTGCGGATCATATGGGTCAGCGGATCTGCAAGCCGTTCGATGACGGTTTTATCCACCTCTGTTGCTTCGCCTTCAGTGCGCAGACGCACGGTTTTGCCCACAGCGCCAGAGGCTTCGCGGATGATGCGTGACATGCGTTGGAACAGGGATTTCACGGGCTGCGCGCGGATCATCATCACGCTGTCTTGGATGTCGCGGGTGAGTTGCATGAACTCTTCAAGCCCATGGGCCACCGCGGAATTGGGGGGAAGATCTGCCTCGGTCACGCTTTGTGACAGCATGGCTTGGTTGATCACCAACTCGCCAACCAGGTTCACCAGCCGATCGATCCGTTCCAGATCTACCCTTACGGTGGCGGGGGCGCCCTTGCCGCCATCCCCATTGGATTTTTGCGGTTTTTTCGTAAGTGCGGCCTGGGCGGGCGGGACCGCCTCTTCGGAAGATGGCTCGGTCCCAGTTTGATCCGGCGCTGGATCTGACCCCGCCGAAGCAGGTGCTTGCAACTCGGCTTCGGCGGGGGGGTTAGGGTTTTGAGCGATCTCGTCAGCCTCCGTGGTTTCGGTGGGGTCGCTGGGCGGCGCGCCCTGTTCTCGGATTTCAATCTTGCCAAGCCCGTCGACGAATTCGAAAACTTCGTGGATATCGGCTTCGGGAGCATCCGTTTCCAGAGTGAGCGACCAGCTCATATAGGCTGTGCCTGGAATAAACTGCTCGATATCTGGGATCGCGCTGTAATCGCATTGCAGCTCTAATTCGCCGAGCGCGGCAAGCGCCCGGATTAAGAAGAGCGGCTCATTGCCCAACCCGTAAAGATCATCATTGGGCGCGAATAGGATGTCATAGACCGGTGTTGGCGCGGGCTCTGCATCCGCATCGGGAAGATCAGGCAGGTCGAGATCAAAGGAAATGCCCGTGACCTCAAATTCATCGGCGGACACCTCTTCTTCTTCCTCGATACCCACCACATCGCGTAATTGAGTAAGCAGGCTTTCCACCCGCGCTGCATCCATATCGGTGCCATCACGAGCGCTATCCACCAGATCTGCAAGCAGATCGCAGCACCCCAAAAACAACAGCATTGCGTCTTCATTGGGGGTGAATTTGCCCGAGCGCACATCGTCTAGAGCGGTTTCATATTGATGGGCAAAGGAAACGAGTTCTTCGAGGCCAAAGGCCCCAGCACCGCCTTTGATCGAATGGACCGCGCGAAACACCTGATTGATGGTTTCGTCATCTGCCGCACCATCTTGCATGGTTTGCAGGCCATCTTGGGCCGCTTCTAGCAATTCCTCGCATTCAATAAAGAAGGAGGCGCGGATTTCTGCCATTGGGTCATTCGGGTCGCTCATGCTGCATCCTCCTCAGCCGGTGACCATTTGAACGGCGCGGACCAGTTTCGCCGGATCGAAAGGTTTGACGATCCAGCCGGTTGCGCCAGCATTCCGGGCTTTGAATTTCAGTTCTTCCGCGCTTTCGGTGGTGAGCACCAAAATCGGGATGCTGCGGCTGCCATCGCGTTTGCGAATCGCATCGATAAAGCCAAAGCCATCCAGGCGGGGCATATTGATATCGGTGATGATGGCATCGGGTTCGATCCCATCGAGCACTTCGAGCCCGTGCTGCCCATCTTCGGCCAATTGGGTTTCAAACCCGGCCGATTTCAGGGTCATGTGAATCATGTCGCGCATGGTGCGGCTGTCATCAACGGCGAGGATTAGGGTCATGATGGGTCCTCCGTCGCGACGCCAACTTGTTCAGGGGTAAGGCCAAGCTCGCGCAGGCTGTCGATCATGGCCTCACTGAGCCCATGCACCGCAAAGCGCGACGCGTCTTTTTCCCAACTGTTTTTTGCGGAAATCAGAAATTGCGCGCCGATGGCGCCAATATGTTTCACCGAGCTTCCATCCGCCTCGAGATCCTGCGCCCGCAATTCCAGCAGGCGAGGCAACAAAGCTTGGCAGGAAGAGATGTCCAGCCGATCGGGCAATGTGAGCGCCGCGGTCATGCTGAAATATCCGATGCAGATAGGACCATTTTTAATTCCACCATCCATTCCGAACTCTTGGTCAGAACCCTGTCTAGGGGACGGTGGATTAAAATCGCCTTAGCGAAGAGCGGTCTTAGGCGCTGCGCATCACGAAGCCGCTGCACCCGGTTAATGCGGCGTAATCATCCTCGACCAGCGCCACGGGGAAGTTTTGCATGAAATCGGCAAAGCGGCCCTTGCCCAAATAGCCCTGTTCAAAGCGCGCGCTGCGGATCCATGGCGCCAGGGCACGTGCCATGCCCCCCACTAGAAAAACCCCGTTCTGTGGCAGATGGATCAAAGCCAGATCTCCGGCCACTCGGCCAAGGATTTCTGCCATGAGCCCAGCAGCTTTCGCATCGGGGCTTGCGGGATCGCTCAACGCGCGGCTCAGGATCGCTTGCCCGCTTAGACCAGGCTGGGACAGGCCTGCGAAATGGGCGCGTAATCTGAGCAATCCGCGCCCCGATAGAGCCTCCTCGACAGAGGCAAAGCCAAACTCTGCTTGGATTTTTTCCGCCAGGCGCAAACTGTCGGCATCCCAGATCGGCAAGCTCACATGACCAGATTCGGAGGCGGCCACATGCAGCCCGGTAGCCGTGCGATGTACCGGTGCGGCGTTAAACCCGGTGCCGACACCGATCACCAAACGCGTGCCCGTCGCCGTGGAAACCTGGCCTAAAACCGGTTGTCCAGACACATGATCAAGGGCGTGACCTTGGGCTTCGAGATCATTGATCACATAGCCATTGGCTGCACCGGTGGCGGCGCAAAGATCACCGGGGGCGATATGCCAATCACGATTGGTCAGCCGTCCCACCCCCGCTTGAACTGGACCGGCCACAGCCACACAAGCTGCGCGCAAAGGCTGCTGAAAATCTTCCCGATAGACCCGCAAAAGATCCGTCAAATTTTCATAATCATCATTGGGGAAGCGGCGCACGGTTTGAGGATCCACTTTGCTGCCCTGGGCCAGCGCGATCCGCGTATTGGTGCCGCCGACATCTGCGGCAAGGGTAAACTCTGCGCTCATGAGTGGGGATCTTCCTCGGTCAATGGGGCATTGAACTTGTGATAGGATGCCAGCGCGGGCCGGTCTAGCGCTTGCGG
>JAOXSB010000020.1 GCA_025800345.1 Mangrovicoccus sp.
AGCCGCTTGTTCAAAACGATTGAGATTTTGGTACCATGACCGCGACCCCCGCGCCGAAAGCGCAGCGCTTTCGCCCCTCGCCCGACCATCAACGCGATCTGCGCCACGCCTTTGGCAGTTTCGCCACTGGGGTCACTGTGATCACCACGCAAAGCGCCGCGGGCCCGGTCGGGGTGACAGCCAATAGTTTTTCCAGCGTTTCGCTCGATCCGGCTTTGGCTCTGTGGTGCATTGATAAAGCCTCGGACCGGCTGGATGTGTTCACCCAGGCCGAGCGCTATGCCATCCATGTGCTGAGCGATCAGCAAGAAAGCCTGTCCAATGGTTTTGCCCGCGATGCTGGTTTTTTCGAGCATACTGATTGGCATCCCGGTGCCGATGGGGTCCCCGCCCTTCCCGGCGCATTGGCGCGGTTTGATTGCCGTCTGACAGCGACCCATGATGCGGGCGATCACATGATCTTAGTGGGCGAAATCCTAGAGGTGGAAACCCTGCCCGGGCAGCCGTTGCTATTCGCTGCGGGCGGCTATGGGCGACTGTCCCAAGAATAAAGCGGCAAATCCCGCCCATGACTAAGATCTGTTAAGGCTTAACCGGTAAAGCAAACGCGTCCTGTAATTGGTGAGATGCGCGTGCCTGATCCCTTCGCTGACCCCGACACCCTAAATATGAGCCCTGCGGCAAGCTCTCTGGCAGGCCAGTTCCAGCGCGCGCGCCTGTCGCGCGAGGGCATCATCTTTGCCATTGCCATGCTCGATTGGGGGGTCTTCGCGCTTATGGCGTGGTTTGGCGCCTATGGGCTGACCCCAGCAGAGTTCGCCCCGCTGGAAACCGCAGGCTTTGCCCTGCTCACCGGCACAGCGATGGTCGCAGCACTGTACCTGCTGCGCGTTTACCGCTTTGACCTTTTGCAAAAGCCATTGGCCTTGCTGCCGCGCCTTTTGATCGGGGCGGGCATGATTTTGGCCCTGGCCCTGGCATTTCACCCGGGCGTGCAAGCGCCGCCCATGATACTTGCCCTGACGGTGATGGGGCTGTGCCTTTTGCCCGCTGCGCTCCATTGCGCGGTGATTGCGCCTGCCGTGAATTGGATCACCGGCACTGGGCTCACAGATCGCCGCGCGGTGCTGCTGGGCGGCGGCGCCCCGGCGCGAGAATTGATCGAAGGCTTGCGCCGCAATCGCGAAAACACCCTGCGGATCTGCGCGATCTTCGATGATCGCGGCGGCGAGCGATCGCCAGATATGGTGCTGGATGTGCCCAAGATCGGGCGTTTTGATGACCTGCTCGGCTTCGCCCGCAATGCCCAAGTGGATATGGTGATCATCGCCTTGCCGATCGAGGCCACGGACCGCATCGCTTTTCTGATGGAGCGGTTTAAAGTGCTGCCCCTGCCCGTCCATCTGGCGCAATACAGCAAGGATTACGCTTTCAATGACACGGTGCTCGCCCCGGGCCAGGCCCGGCTGAGCCTGCTGGAACAAGGCAGTTTTGGCATGAAGCGGCGGGTCCTCAAACGGCTGTTTGACATGAGCTTTGCCTCGCTGGCGCTGCTGCTGCTGGCCCCGCTCTTTGCCCTGATCGCATTGGCTATTCGCCTAGACAGCCCCGGCCCGGTGTTTTTCCGGCAATTGCGCAGCGGTTTTAACGAGCGCCCTATTTCCGTCTTGAAATTTCGCAGCATGCATCTGGCGAATTGCGATCCTACGGCGAAAAAGATCGTCACCAAAGGTGATCCACGGGTCACGCGCATCGGCGGTTTTTTGCGGCGCAGCTCACTTGATGAGTTGCCGCAACTGATCAATGTGCTGCGAGGGGATCTCTCCCTGGTCGGCCCGCGCCCTCATGCCATCGATGCGCGCACCGGCGAGAAAGAAGCCTTTTGCGATCTTGTGGCCGATTATTCCGCCCGCCACAGGCTGCCCCCAGGGATCACGGGCTGGGCCCAAATCCATGGGCTGCGCGGCGGCATCCAAGACCCAGAAGCCCTGCGCCGCCGGGTCGCCCATGATCTATGGTATATTGAAAACTGGTCCACCTGGCTGGACCTGCGCATCTTGCTGGCCACGCCTATAGCGCTTTTTGACACGCGCAACGCCTATTAAGCCCATTTCGCAACTGCAGAAAAATCAACTACATCAACCTCACGGAATCACCAAAACGCCGTAACGTTTTTCCGATTCTTGTCCGTTTTTGCGCCCCAACCTATGCGCTCAAACCATAGCCGCTTGCAAAAAGGTGAATATGTCACACCCGCCCAAGCTGGGGAAAACACAGCAATCAGCGTCAATTTTCTTTAAGAGCATTGCAGTATTCGCAATTCAGCATTGCTATCAACGCCGCGTAATCCTTACAGTTTCTTGCATGCGAGATAACGTTTTTTACAAATCTCAGCGCTGTTCGAAAATTCTTTGACAGAAAAAACATTACTTTCCCGCAGCTTGTTCCGTCATTTTCAAATCATGTTAGTGTCACCGCGGAGGAGGCTCTGTGCGCAGAGCAGCAGGGTAATGACCATTTAGCCAAGCACGAGACGCAGCAAGGCGAGGGAGAGAAATATGTTAGAGAAAACCGATGGGGTGTATCCGCCAAGCGCAGAATTCATCGGCAGCGCCAAGATTGATTCGGCGCGCTATGAAGAGATGTATGCGCAATCCATCAATGACCCCGAAGGGTTCTGGGGCGAACATGGTAAGCGTCTCGATTGGATCAAGCCTTACAGCCGCGTAAAGAACACCCGTTTCGATTACGGCTCCGTCTCCATCAAATGGTTCGAAGATGGCACGTTGAACGCGTGCTATAACTGCGTGGACCGGCATCTAGAGACCCGCGGCGATCAAACCGCGATCATCTTTGAGCCCGACAATCCCGATGAGCCTGCCCAGCACATCACTTATAAAGAGCTGCACACGGAAGTGTGTAAAATGGCTGGCGTTCTGGAAAAACTCGGCGTGCGCAAAGGCCACCGGGTGGTGCTTTACCTGCCGATGATCCCAGAAGCGGCTTATGCCATGCTGGCCTGCGCCCGGATCGGCGCCATCCACTCCATCGTTTTTGCTGGCTTCTCCCCCGACGCGTTGAGCGCACGGATCAATGGCGCTGGCGCGAAATTGCTGATCACCGCCGATTACGCCCCCCGCGGCGGCCGTCAGACCCCGTTGAAATCCAATGCCGATGCGGCGCTGCTGCACTGCCCTGATGATGTGAAAATGCTGGTGGTCAAACGCACCGGCGGGCAAACCACTTGGGTGGCCGATCGCGATTTCGATTATGCGGAGTTGCATGCGGAAGCCGAGCCCATGACCCGCGTGGTCGAAATGGATGCCGAAGATCCGCTCTTTATCCTTTACACCTCTGGCTCCACCGGCCAGCCCAAAGGCGTGGTGCACAGCACCGGCGGTTATCTGCTCTATGCGGCGATGACCCAAGAATACGTCTTTGATGTGCATGAGGGCGATGTTTACTGGTGCACCGCCGATGTGGGCTGGGTCACCGGCCACAGCTATATCGTGTACGGCCCCTTGGCCAATGGCGGCACCACGCTGATGTTCGAAGGCGTGCCCACCTATCCCGATGCCAGCCGTTTCTGGCAGGTCTGCGACAAGCACAAAGTCACCCAATTCTACACCGCCCCCACCGCGATCCGCGCGCTGATGGGCAAGGGCGACGAGTTTGTCGAAGGTGCTGATCTGTCCAGCTTGCGGGTGCTTGGCACCGTGGGCGAGCCGATCAACCCAGAAGCCTGGAACTGGTACAATGACAAAGTCGGCAAAGGGAACTGCCCCATTGTGGACACTTGGTGGCAGACCGAAACCGGCGGCCATCTGTTGACCCCGCTGCCCGGGGCCACAGCGCTCAAACCCGGCTCGGCCACCACACCGTTCTTTGGGGTGCAGCCAGTGGTGCTGGATCCGCAATCGGGCGAGGAAATCTCCAGCACGGAATGCGAAGGCGTGTTGTGTCTGAAAGACAGCTGGCCAGGTCAGATGCGCACGGTTTATGGCGATCATGACCGGTTCGAGAAAACCTATTTCTCCGATTACAAAGGCTACTATTTCTCGGGCGATGGCTGCCGCCGCGATGCGGATGGCTATTACTGGATCACTGGCCGCGTGGATGACGTGATCAATGTCTCCGGTCACCGCATGGGCACCGCCGAGGTAGAAAGCGCCCTGGTGGCGCATCCCAAAGTCGCCGAGGCCGCCGTGGTGGGCTATCCCCATGACGTTAAAGGCCAGGGCATCTACTGCTATGTGACCTTGATGAACGATATCGAGCCGACCGATGAGCTGCGCAAAGAGCTGCGCACTTGGGTCCGCACCGAGATCGGCCCCATCGCCAGCCCGGATTTGATCCAATGGGCCCCGGGTCTGCCGAAAACCCGTTCGGGCAAAATCATGCGCCGCATTCTGCGCAAGATTGCCGAGAATGATTACGGCAGCCTGGGTGATACCTCCACATTGGCAGAGCCCGCGGTGGTCGATGATCTCATCGACAATCGCATGAATAAAGGCTGATCGAAATTCGCCGCTGGGCTTGTCCCGGCGGCGTTTGCCCCTGGGATCTGGAACGTTCCGGGGCAGCAGGTTCTCTGTGCGCAGGGAACAACCGGGAAGGTATACCAGCCAGAAGAGCGGCGATCCTTCTTTAGGTTTACGGGAGACGCGGCCCCGCTCGGGTCCGCGATGGAGCAACCAAACAGGGAGTGACCGCAATGGCGGATAAATCCTCTACAAATGCGTATTGGGAGGCCAATCTAGGGATCATCAAAGTTTGCTTGGTGATCTGGGCACTAGTGTCCTTTGGATTTGGCATTCTTCTGCGCCCGCTACTATCGGGCATCCAAGTCGGCGGCAGTGATCTGGGCTTTTGGTTCGCCCAGCAAGGGTCGATCTTGGTCTTTCTCGCGCTGATCTTTTTCTACGCGTGGCGGATGAACAAGCTCGACAAAGAATACGGCGTCGAAGAGTAAGCCAGAGGCATTAGGGACAGATGGATCAGTTTACCCTCAACCTGCTGTTTGTGGGCGCGTCTTTTGCGCTTTACATCGGCATCGCGATTTGGGCCCGTGCAGGGTCTACATCAGAGTTTTACGCCGCCGGTCGCGGCGTTCACCCCGTTACCAACGGCATGGCCACCGCGGCTGACTGGATGTCGGCGGCTTCCTTCATCTCGATGGCTGGCCTCATCGCCTTTACCGGCTATGACAACAGCTCCTTCCTGATGGGTTGGACCGGCGGTTACGTGCTGCTGGCACTGCTGCTTGCCCCTTACCTGCGTAAGTTCGGCAAGTTCACCGTTTCCGAATTTATCGGCGACCGTTTCTATAGCCCGACCGCACGTCTGGTGGCAGTGATCTGCTTGATCGTGGCATCGACCACCTATGTGATCGGCCAGATGACCGGCGTTGGCGTGGCCTTTGGCCGCTTCTTGGAAGTCAGCAACACCACGGGTCTTTTGATCGGTGCATGTGTGGTGTTCGCCTATGCTGTGTTCGGCGGCATGAAAGGTGTGACCTACACCCAGGTGGCTCAGTACTGCGTGCTGATCTGCGCCTATACCATCCCGGCAGTTTTCATCTCGCTGCAGCTCACCGGCACGCCTTTGCCGCCGCTGGGTCTGTTTGGTGAACATGCTGCTTCTGGCGAGCCGCTGCTGGCCAAGCTGGACCAAGTTGTGACCGATCTGGGCTTTGCGTCCTATACCGAGCACCACGCGGATACTGTGAACATGGTTCTGTTCACCCTGTCGCTGATGATCGGTACCGCAGGTCTGCCCCACGTCATCATGCGCTTCTTCACCGTGCCGCGCGTGGCTGATGCCCGTTGGTCCGCTGGTTGGACCCTGGTCTTCATCGCCCTGCTCTATCTGACCGCGCCTGCGGTGGGTGCTATGGCCCGTTTGAACATCACCGACCTGATGTGGCCCAATGGCACTGATGGCGAAGCTGTGTCCGTGGAACAGATCGACTCTGACCCGGCCTATGCATGGATGGGCACTTGGCAGAAAACCGGTCTGTTCGGCTATGAGGACAAGAACGGCGACGGCAAGATCCAGTACTATAACGACAAGAACGAAGCCATGGCTGCCAAAGCCGCGGAAAATGGTTGGGAAGGCAATGAGCTGACCAATTTCAACCGCGACATCCTGGTGCTGGCCAACCCCGAGATTGCCAACCTGCCTGGTTGGGTGATCGGTCTGGTGGCAGCAGGCGGTCTTGCAGCAGCTCTGTCCACGGCGGCAGGTCTTCTTCTGGCGATCTCTTCGGCGGTCTCGCATGACCTTATCAAAGGCGCGATCAACCCGAATATCTCGGAAAAAGGCGAGTTGCTCTCGGCACGGATTGCCATGGCGGTTGCCATCGCAGTGGCCACCTATCTGGGTCTGAACCCACCGGGCTTTGCGGCGCAAACTGTGGCTTTGGCCTTTGGTCTGGCTGCCGCGTCGATCTTCCCGGCACTGATGATGGGTATCTTCACCAAAGTGAACAATGTGGGCGCTGTGGCAGGGATGCTGACCGGTCTTCTCGTGACGCTGGTTTACATCTTCCTGCACAAGGGTTGGTTCTTCATCCCTGGCACCAACAGCTTCACCGATGCTGATCCGCTGCTCTTCACCATCAAATCGACCTCCTTCGGGGCGATCGGTGCGATGCTGAACTTTGCAGTTGCCTTCATGGTGTCGAAAGCCACCGCTCCACTGCCCACCGAGATCCAAGACCTGGTGGAAAGCGTGCGTATCCCGAAAGGCGCTGGCACAGCTGTAGAAGGTCACTAAGCCTCTGCGACATAAACAACGTTCAGGCCGGTTCTGCCGGCCTGACGCTTTTGAGGGGCCGCATTTACTGACATGCTTACGCCATCCCAATGCTTACCCTTGAGGCCCAAGATGGAACTTACCATCGCCGACATCACCCATTTCCTGGCCCATGTTCATCCCTATGACAGTCTCGATGCGACCGAGCTTGCTATTGTGGCCGAAGAATTTGATTGCTTTACCTATCAGCGCGCCGACGAGATTTATAAGTTCGGCCAAGTGCTTCCTGGTCTTTTCCTGATCTATAACGGCGCGGTGGAAATCCGCGATTCCCGCGGCGGGCAAGTCTCGCTGTTGGGCCCGCGCAACAGTTTTGGCGAACGCGGCCTGACCCGCGACGGGCTGGCGGCCACCACTGCCCTTGCCAGCGAAGAATGCCAATTGCTGGTGCTGCCGGTTTCGGCCTTTCGCCGCTTGATCGACACCAATGACGCCTTTGCGAAATTCTTTGACCGCGGCGCAAGCGAGGATACCCGCGGCCCCAATCTGGCCACCCTGGCAGTGGCCAATCTGCTCAGCGGCCCGCCCATCACTTGTCCGGTGGATATGTCGATCCTAGAGGCCGCCCGGCTCATGCGTTCGCGCAATATCAGCTCGCTCGCCGTGCTCGACAACGACAAGCTGGCGGGGATTGTCACAACCTCGGATCTGTCCAACCGGGCCCTGGCCGAAGCCATCGACACCGCCCTGCCCGTGAGCCAGATCATGACCCATAACCCGGTCACCTTGCGCTCGGACAGTCTGGGCACCGATGTTCTGCATATCATGCATGAGCGCCATATCGGCCATTTGCCGATCGTCGATAGCGGCGCGCTCAAAGGCATGGTGACCCAAACCGATTTGACCCGGCTGCAAGCGGTGACCTCGGCGCAGTTTGTCTCCGATATTGCCCGGGCGCGCACAGCCGCCGGGCTGGCGCGGGTGACCGCGCAGATCCCGCAATTGCTGGTGCAGCTTGTGGGCGCGGGCAATCGCCACGAGGTCGTCACCCGGCTGATCACGGATATCGCCGATGCAGTCACCCGCCGTTTGCTGAGCCTGGCCGAAGCCAAGCTTGGCCCGGCCCCGGTGCCGTATTTGTGGCTGGCTTGCGGCAGCCAAGGGCGGCGCGAGCAAACTGGCGTGTCGGATCAAGACAATTGCATGATCCTTGATGACCGGGTCAGCGCCGATGATCTGCCCTATTTCGAAGAGCTGGCCAAATTCGTTTGCGATGGGCTTGATGCCTGCGGCTACGTCTATTGCCCCGGCGATATGATGGCCACCAATGCCCGCTGGCGCCAACCGCTTTCGGTCTGGCGCGATTACTTTGCGGGCTGGATCGCCCGCCCCGATAACAAGGCGCAAATGCTGGCCAGTGTGATGTTCGATCTGCGCCCCATCGGCGGGCATGAGGAGCTATTCACCCAGCTTCAAGGGGAAACCTTGGACAAGGCTTCTAAGAACTCGATCTTTGTCAGCCATATGGTCTCCAATTCCCTCAAACACACGCCGCCGCTCAGCCTGTTGCGGGGCTTTGCCACGATCAAATCCGGCGAGCATAAAAACCAGCTCGATCTCAAGCATAACGGCGTGGTGCCGGTGGTGGATCTGGGGCGGGTCTATGCGCTTCAGGGGAAATTGACCGCGGTGAATACCCGCGCCCGGCTTGAAGAGGCCCGCGATATGAGCGTTTTGAGCAAGTCCGGCGCCTCGGATCTGCTCGACGCCTATGATCTGATCGCTCAAACTCGCCTGGAACATCAGGCCAAGCAAGTGCGCCAGGGCGGCAAACCAAATAACTTTATGGCCCCTACGGATCTGTCGGATTTTGAACGCAGCCATCTGCGCGACGCTTTCGTGGTGATCAGAACATTGCAATCGGCCGTGGGTCATGGCCGCGGGATGCTGGGCTAAACCGGCACCAAAGGGAGAGTGGCGCAGGAATGGAATATCTGCTGATTTTACTCGGGGCGATTGTCGCGGGTTTTTTCGGAGCCGGGCTGGTTCTGATCATCAATCTTTTCGTGGGCAAACGCTTGCCGAAATGGTCCATGGCGGTGGCTGCGGGCATCGCGATGCTAAGCATGACGCTTTACCTGGAATATGACTGGTTCGATCGGCGCAGCGCTGAATTGCCCGAAGGGATCGAAGTTGTTTGGCATAATGGCCAAAAGCAGATCTGGCGCCCTTGGACCTATGTGTTTCCGCTCACCACCCGCTTTATCGCCATGGACACGGTGAATATCGGCAGCAATGAGCACCGCCCGGAACTGCGCCTGGTGGATATGCTCTTTGTCCAGCGCTGGACCCGCGACCGGCTTAATAAAGTCATATTCGATTGTGATTTAGATCAAAGCGCGGTGATCACGCCGCAGACAATATTTGGCACGGATGGCGCTGTGGAGGGCGCTGATTGGGATCCTGTGGATCCCAATGATCCAGTGGCCATTGCCGCATGTAAAGGGAGAGAGAGCCATGCAGGAGAACGCAGCTAAGCGCATCATTTTGGTCGAAGCCAGCCAAGGGCTCGCCCATGCGATCAGCGCCGCCGTTGAAGGCGCGGGATATCATTGCGACACCGTCGCTTGCGCTACGGAATTGACAGCCAGCGTGGCTGAAAATTGCCCCGATATGATCTTGATCGATGATCAAGACAGCGGCAGCAGCGCCCAGGCTTTGTGCCAAAGCATTCGCCGCGATCATGATGCGGGCGAGATCAAGATCATGTTGCTCAACGGCTCTGGCCGCAGCATCGAGCATCGCCGCAGCAAAGCGCTTGGGGCCGATAGCGTGCTGGCCAAACCTTTTGGCCTGAGCGAATTGCGCGCGGAAATGCGCCGCTTGCTCAGCGATGCACCTGTGAGCGCTGTGTAACATGGGCGTCGAAAAGCTGTCGCTCCGCCTGCGGATCTTTTTGTTTTTTTGCCTCATCGCCTTGGGCGTTGTGGCGATAATCGGGGGAAGCTTGTGGTTCGCCACGAGCCGCGCCCCCGCAGAAGATCCCGCCAGCGGCTATCTTATGGCAGGCATTATCGCAGGCTTTCTTAGCTTGGGATTGGTGCTGTTTATCTGGCGGCTTTTCGATGAAAACGTGGCTTTGGCCATCGAAAAGCTGGCCTCGGAAATGCGCGCGCGCACCCATGCGGGGATTGAAGCAGATATTGATGCGGCCCCGGCGCGCTATTTGGGCGATCTGGCGCCCGCAGCCTCGGCCATGACCGGCGCACTGAGCCAAAGCAAAACCGAGGTGGAAAGCACCATCACCTCGCGCACCGAACAGCTCAAAGCGGAATCCGAGCGCATCAGCGCTTTGCTCTCAGATGTGCAAGCGGGGCTTTTGCTCTGCTCGCCCGATCATGATTTGGTGTTCTACAATGCCCAAGCGGTGGCGCTTTTTGCGGATACGGGCCGCCCACGCCTGCAACGCTCGGTCTTTGATCTGATGCGCTCGGGCCCGGTGCGGCAAACCTATGCGCGGCTTGTGGCCTCCCAAGGGCGCGAGATCGACAGCGAATTGCTGATCTCGACCCGCGGCGGCGGCCGCTCGCTCGGGGCGCATATGCGTTTGGTCAGCGGCGCTTTGGGCCTGGGCGATCAGCCGGGCTATGTGCTGACTTTGCGCGATCTGACCGCTGATCTTGATGCCCATATCGAACGCGACCGGGCCATGGCCAATGCGATCAGCCGGGTGCGCGGCCCTGCCTCGACCCTGCGCCCATTGCTGGATCTGCGGGCGGAAAGCCAAGACACTGCCGCGCTGGATGCGCAGATCGCCGCCCATACCGATGAGCTGGTGCAAGCGATCCAAGAGATCTCCAAAGGCTATGACGCCACTTTGACCACCTGGTGGCCCATGCAAGATGTGCGCGCGGCTGATCTGGTGGATGGGATGCGCGCTTATATGGCCGGCGATGGTCCGACGGTGGAATCCCTGCCCCCGGATATGATCTTGCGCTGCGATGGCTATGCCATGACCAATTTGCTGGCCCTATTGGCCCGCGAAGTGGCCCATCAAGGCCTGGCGGAAACTGTCTCTGTGCTGATCCAAACCGATGGGGCGGGCGCGGTGATCACCTTGGAATGGCAAGGCGCGCCCATGCCCTATGAGGCGCTCACCGCCATGCTCGAACGCCCGGTGGAAGACGCGGCCAATGCCCAAACCGGGCGCGAATTGCTGGACCGCCACGGCACCGATATTTGGCCCGAGCAAGACAGCGCCGGCCGGGCTTGGATGACCTTGCCCCTGCATGAGGCGCGCATGGCCGCCCCCGATCCTGATCTCAAAGGCCATCTTGCCGCCCGGCCCACGGTCTATAATTTCGATCTGCTCACGGGCACGGATCACGCGGCGGTGGATGACACGCCTTTGCGCGATCTGACCTATGTGGTGTTTGACACCGAAACCACGGGGCTAGAGCCGCAAAATGGCGATGAGATCGTGCAAATCGCCGCTCTGCGCGTGGTCAAAGGCAAGCTGGTCGAGGGTGAGGCCATCGACATGTATGTGGATCCCGAGCGCTCGATCCCCGCGGCCTCCACCAAAGTGCACGGGGTCAGCGAAGAGATGGTCAAAGGCGCGCCCACGATCCGCGAGGCCGGGGCTTATTTCCACCGCTTTTGCAACAAGGCGGTCTTGGTGGCCCATAACGCGCCTTTTGACATGGCGTTTTTCCACCGCCACGCCCCGGCCATTGGGGTCAGCTTTGATCATCCGGTGCTGGATACAGTGCTGCTTTCGGCGATCCTGTTCGGACAATCCAGCGAGCATACATTGGACGCGCTGGCCGAACGCTTTGGCGTGGTCATCCCCGAAGAGGTGCGCCACACCGCTTATGGGGACACGGTGGCCACCGCCGATGTGTTCTTGAAAATGCTGCCCATGCTCGAGGCCAAAGGCATGCGCACCTATGGGGATGTGCTGGCGGAGATGGAGAAAAACAGCCGCCTGATGTCCGAGATGAAAGCGCGGGTGGGGGCGTAAACCGCCCCGCCCTAGGGCGCGGGCTGCGCGCCTTCGCTTGCGGCGGTTTTCGGCTCGGACAGGCACAGCCGCAGCAATGGCGGCACCGTGAGCAAGGTCAAAAAGGCCGACATGCTCAGCCCGCCCACAACCACAGCACCCAGCCCGCGATAGAGCTCGGACCCGGCACCGGGAAACAGCACCAAAGGCAGCATCCCGAAAACCGAGGTCAGGGTCGACATGAAAATCGGGCGGATGCGGTTGCGGGTGGCTTCCTCGATGGCGGGCACCGGGGCCATGCCGTCTGTCCGCAGATGATAGAGCGCCTGATGCACAATCAAGATCGCATTATTCACGACGATCCCCACCAAAATCACAAAGCCCAGCAAAGTCAGCATATCCAACGGTTGGCTTTGATAAAGATTGAGCAGCGCCAGCCCGCCAACCCCGCCAGCGGCCGCCACAGGCACCGAGATCATCACCACCAAAGGCAGCACAAAGCTTTCGAACAGGATCGCCATCACCAAGAACACAATCACCATGGCCACCGCCAGGTTGATCTGGATCGCCTCCCAGGTTTGCGACAGCTCATCGGCGGTGCCCGATACGCTCAAGCGCACCCCTGGTGGCAGTCCTTGATCGCGCAAAGGCGCGATCACCTGCGCCTCGAGCATCTCCACCGCCGCCTCTAACGGCAGATCCGGCGCGGGACGAATTTCCAAGGTGACCGTGCGCAGGCGGTCGCGATGGCGGATCTCTGTGGGGCCTGCGGTGACCTGCACCGTGGAGAGCGCCGAAAGCGGCAAGATCTGCCCCGAGGGCGTCACCAAGGGAAAGCTGCCCACATCTTGGGTGCGCAGCCCCTCGGGCCGGTCCCCTTTCAAAGTCAGATCCATACGGTCGGCTCCAACGGTGATCTCGGCCACCCGCAGCCCGTCATTATAAGCATCCACGCTTTGGGCCAGGGCCGCAGTATCCACCCCCGCATCGGCCATGCGCAGCCGGTCTGGGATCAGCCGCAATTCCGGCGCGCCCAGCTCTAGCCCCGGGATCGGGCGAAACTGATGCCCCTGATCGCGGGGCAAAAGCCCCGCCACCATGCCAGCAGCCTGGCCCGCCACGCCCAAAATCGCCTCGAGCTCTTGGCCAGAGACATTCAGCTCAATGGTGCGGCCGCCGCCCACCCCGCGCCCAAATAGCGAGGGCTGGGTCATGAAGCCAAAGGTGCCCGGCTCGGCGAAGATCGGGCCAGACAAGATCGGGATCGCCTCGGCCACGCGGGTGGGATCCACCGCAGAGCCCCCCACAAAGCTTGATCCCGGCAGCGCCACAAAGAAAAACCCATCCAACGCCGGGCGGCCATCGGGCAGTTCGCTGGCCGGGTTAGCCTCCCACATGGGCCGGGCCACATCTTCGATCCGTTTGGCGATGCTCTCTGTGGTCTCCAGATTATAGCCCGGCGGCGGAATGATAATGCCGAACACCAAATTACGATTGCCTTCGGGCAGATATTCCAGCTTGGGCAGAAAAGCCCATGCGGCCAGGGCAGCAATCCCGGCAATGACACTGACCATGATCAGCCCGAGCCCCCGCGCCCGCACGGTCAGCCGCGTATAGGCCATAACCATACGGGTGAACGCGCCTGCCAGCGGATCAATCAGCGGCAAGCGGATCATTTTCTGATGCTCACCCGCCGCCCCCAAAAGCCGCGCCGACAAAGCCGGGATCACTGTCACCGCCACCAAAAGCGAGAGCACCACAGAGACCGAGATTGCCACCGCGATATCGCGAAAAAGCTGCCCAGCCTCTAGCTCCATCACCAAGATCGGGATGAAGACCATCACCGTGGTCAGGGCCGATACCAAAATCGCCCCCCAAACCTGGCGCGCGCCGTGATAAGCGGCCTCGCTGCGGCGCATCCCTTGCTCGCGCAGGCGGTAGATATTTTCCAGCACCACAATGGCCGCGTCCACGATCATACCCACCGCGAATGCGATCCCGGCCAGCGAGATCACATTCAGCGTGCGCCCGGTGGCGGCCATGGCCACAAAAGTGGCCACGATAGAGACCGGAATGGCCAAGGACACCACCAAAGTGGCCGAGGGCGAGCGCAAGAACAGCAGCAAAATCACCACTGCCAACAGCCCGCCGATCCAGATATTTTGCACCACCAGATCAATCGCCCCGGTGATATAGACCGTCTCGTCATAGGCCTGTTCCATGATCAAGCCTTGGGCCGCCACCGGACCATCGCGCAGCTCGGCCAGCACCCGCTGCACCTCTTCCATGGTGGCGATGACATTGGCTCCGTTTTCCCGGACGATGTTAAAGGCCAGCCCCGGCGCACCGCGAAAGCGCAGTGCCGAATTGGCGTCTTTATAGCCAAATTGTACCTGCGCCACATCGCCCAGGCGCAACCGCCCCCGGCTGCCCAGGCTTTGCGCCTCATCGCTTTGGCTGCGCAGCACCACGTCTTGCACCGCTGGGATCGTGTTCAGACTGCCCTCGGCACGCACCACATAGCGCCGCTTGCCTTCTTCCACATCGCCTGCGGAAACAGCGATATTCTCGGCCCGCAGCTTGGCCACGATCTCGCCAATGGTCAGCCCATAGCGTGACAGATCTTGGGGCCGGATAATGATCTGAAGCTCGCGGGTGACCCCGCCAAACACATTCACCGCAGAGACCCCAGAGACGCGCTCGATCCGGTCTTTGATCACATCTTCGACGAAATCGCCGTAATGGGGCATGGGGGTGGTATTGCCCGGCGCGGCGGTCAACAGCACCCAAGCAATGGGGCTGTCATCGGATCCCGATGTGTCCAAAACCGGCTCGCTGGCTTCATCAGGATAGCCGCTGACCCGATCCAATCGGTTCGACACCAATAGCAGCGTTTCGGTCATATTGGTGCCGACCGCAAATTCCAGCGTGATCTCTGCCTGATTGGATTGCGCCGCAGAGGTCATGATATCGAGCCCTTCAAGCCCGCGCAGAACCTCTTCTTGGGGATTGACGATCTCGCGCTCGATCTCGGCAGGGGCGGCCCCGGGCCAGGTGGTTTTCACCACCACCACTGGTTTGCGCACATCCGGAGCCAATTGGATCGGAATGCGGTTCAGCGCCAAAGCGCCAAATAGGATCGCCATGATCACCGCTGCCAGCACCGCAATGGGGCGCTCAATCGCGATACGGATCGGGTCCATAGAAGGCTCCTTGGGTTACTGACTGACCGAGGCCGAGGCCCCGCCGGGGGCCTCGCGCACCGGGCGCGGCGCGATCTCTTGCATGGGGCGCAGCCGTTCATTGCCGCGGATCACCACCTCATCGCCTGGGGCGAGCCCATCGAGCACTTCGAACCCGGCGCCGAAACTGGCCCCGATCTGCACCGCTTGCGGCACCGCTTTGCCATCGCGATGCACATAGACCGTCCAGGCCCCGCGCGATTGGGTCACCGCGTCTTTGGGCACCAACAGCACCGCCCGCGCTTTGGTCACGGGCACATTCACCGTCAAGGATTGGCCCACCGCCACTGGCGCGCCGCTCTGGCGCAAATCCGCGTCGAACCGCACCGGGCGGGTGCGCGTGGCCGAGGCTTCCACCGGCAAAATCGCCCGCACATTCAACGCGATCTTGGCCCCGCTATCGCTCAATCCTGTCACCGGCTGGCCAGGGCTCAGATTGGCCACATATTGCGCAGGCACAGCGGCCTCCACCTCGATCTGGTCAAGATCAAGCAATAGCGCGACCTGAGCCCCAAGCTGAATGAACTCTCCCGGATCCACGCCCAGCTCCAACACCACGCCGCCAAAGGGGGCGCGAATGGTGGCGCGGTCATAATCATAATGGGCCCGGGCCAATGCCGCCTGGGCGCTGAGCAATTGCGCCTGCGCCCGGGCCAGCTCCCCTTGGGCGCGGGTCAGCGCGCCTTCGCGATCATCGAATTGGCCTTGGCTAAAGGCATTGGTGTTTTTCAACCCATCCACCCGGGCAAAGCCGCGCTCGGCCAGAAGCAGTCCGGCCTGGGCGATATCCACCCCGGCTTGGGCCTCTTTCTCGGCGGCCTGAGCCGCCCGCAGATCAATCGCCAGCAATTGCGTATCGAGCCGGGCCAGCACCGCCCCTTGGGCCACCACATCGCCCACCCGCACCGGCACCTGGGTCACCGCCCCGCCCACCCGCGCGGCCACAGCGCTTTCTTGGCTGGCCACCACCTGGGCGAAAATCGGCAAGGTTTCCGCAACCTGTCGGCGTTCCACAAAATCCGTGCTCACCCCCGCAGGGGGCTGCTGCGCTTCGGCCGCCCCGAGGCCCATCACGAGGGCAATGATCAGACCAAACCGGGCCATGGGCGCTCTCCTACGCGAGTCGAAAACAATACCGACGCGGCAGCCCTATCGGAGATTTGACAAGAAAAACATATGCACCTGCGCACATAACCCTGTGCCCAAGCCGAGATCTGCGCCCCTGCCCTAAGGCGCGCCGAACAATGCGCATATCAGTGCAAGTTGAATTCCTGCACCACATTGCGCCAAGCCCCCGGCGCGATCATTTTGCGATGGCTAAAACGCACCGAATGCAGCGGGCCTTCGATCTCTTCTTGCCAAAAGGCGATGAATTTAAACAAGCGCGGATAATCCGGGGCCAGATCATAATCTTGCCAGATAAAACTGTTCAGCACGCTTTGATAATCGGGCATGCGATAGAACAATTCCGCCGTGGTCAGGCCATATCCTTTGAGCATCAATTCCGTTTCACTATGTGCCATGAACTGCCTTTGTCCTCGTTACCTCAGACTCAGCCTGCCAGTGAAAAATTGATTTTCAACAAAAACAGCATGTTATCACTTTGCTGCCCCGGCTGATGATGGATTTGTGACCATCGCATTGCAGGCCATAGCCCGGCCATTCTATACTGCGGGCACGGCGGATCCGCCGCCCAATCTGGTGAGGCTTATATAATGAACGATACCCCGGAACCTCCTGAGAACACAGAGGAAAACGGCACCGGAACACCAGAATACAAAGGCCCCACCATCTCGATCGCCGATGAGATGCGCTCGAGCTATCTCGATTACGCCATGAGCGTGATCGTCAGCCGGGCGATTCCGGATCTCCGCGACGGGTTAAAACCTGTGCATCGTCGAATCCTTTATGCCATGCATGAGACCGGCAATAGCCACGATAAGGCCTATCGCAAAAGCGCTCGGCCGGTGGGCGATGTGATGGGGAAATACCACCCCCATGGGGATGGGGCGATTTATGATGCGCTGGTGCGCATGGCTCAGGATTTCTCCATGTCGCTGCCACTGCTAGATGGGCAGGGCAATTTTGGCTCCATGGATGGGGATAACCCCGCTGCGATGCGTTACACCGAAGTGCGCATGGACAAGCCCGCGGCGTCGCTTCTCGCTGATATCGAGAAGGAGACCGTGGATTTTCAAGACAATTACGACGGCAAAGACCAAGAACCCACGGTTCTGCCGGCGCGCTTTCCCAATATGCTGGTCAATGGGGCTGGCGGGATCGCGGTGGGTATGGCCACCAATATCCCGCCCCATAATTTGGGCGAAGTGGTCGATGCCACCCTGGCTCTGATCGAGAACCCGGATTTGGACAGCGCCGATCTGATGGAATATATCCCTGGGCCGGATTTCCCCACCGGGGCGATCATGCTGGGGCGCTCGGGGGCGCGCAAAGCCTATCTTGAGGGCCGCGGCAGCGTCATCATCCGCGCCAAAACCCGGATCGAGAATATCCGCAAGGACCGCTATGCCATCGTCATCGACGAGATCCCCTATCAGGTGAACAAAGCCTCGATGATCGAGAAAATCGCCGATCTGGTGCGGGAGAAAAAGATCGAAGGCATCGCCCATGTGCAGGACGAATCCGACCGGGTTGGCGTGCGCGTGGTGATTGAGCTGAAACGCGATGCCACGCCCGAAGTGGTGCTGAACCAGCTATACCGCTTCACGCCCATGCAAACCTCCTTTGGCTGCAACATGCTGGCGCTTAATGGCGGGCGGCCCGAACAGCTGACTTTGCGCAAATTCCTGACCACCTTCATTGATTTCCGTGAAGAGGTCGTGGCAAGGCGCACGGCCTATGATCTGCGCAAAGCCCGCGAGCGCAGCCATATCCTATGTGGTTTGGCCGTGGCGGTCTCTAATGTGGATGAGGTCGTGGCCACGATCCGTTCATCGGCCGATCCCGCCGAGGCCCGCGAGCGGCTCATGACCCGGCGTTGGCCTGCGTCTGATATTGCGGGCTATATCAGCCTGATCGATGATCCCACCCATAAGATCAACGAAGACGGCACCTATAACCTCTCGGAAATCCAAGCCCGCGCCATTCTGGATCTGCGTTTGCAGCGCCTCACCGCCCTTGGGGTGAAAGAGGTCACCGATGAGCTCGAAGATCTGGCGGGCAAGATCCGCGATTATCTCGACATCCTGCGCTCGCGCGAGCGGATCATGGACATCATCGGCAATGAGCTGCGCGATGTGCGCGAGCAATTCGCCGTGCCGCGGCGCACCGAGATTGTCGAATGGGCTGGCGATCTGGATGATGAAGACCTGATCGAACGCGAAGATATGGTCGTGACCGTCACATCGGGCGGCTATATCAAACGCACGCCTTTGGCCGATTTCCGCGAACAAAAACGCGGCGGCAAGGGTCTGCAAGGCATGGCCACGAAAGAAGACGATGTGGTCACCACGCTGTTTGTGGCCAATACCCATACCCAGCTATTGGTCTTCACCACCGATGGCATGGTCTACAAGCTCAAGACCTGGCGTTTGCCGCTGGGCGGGCGCAATGCCAAGGGCAAGCCCATGGTCAATGTGCTGCCCATCGCCCAAGGGGTGTCCATCGCTGCGATCATGCCCGTGGATGTGCCCGATGAAGAATGGGCCGGGCTACAGATTGTCTTTGCCACCTCCGCCGGGGATGTGCGCCGCAATGCGCTGTCGGATTTCACCAATGTGATGCGCAATGGCAAAATTGCCATGAAACTGCCCGAAGGGGTGGAATTGGTGCGGGCGCGGATTTGCTCGGAAGATGATGATGTGATGCTGGTCACCGCATCGGGCCGGGCGATCCGGTTCCGCAGCACCGATGTGCGCATCTTCAAAGGCCGTGATAGCACCGGGGTGCGGGGCATTCGCCTGGGCGAAAGCGACCGGGTCGTGGCCATGTCGGTGATCCGCCATTTCGAGGCCAGCCCAGAAGAACGCGCCGCCTATCTGAAAATGCGCCGGGCGGTGGAAGGCATGACCGATGAGGCCGAAACCGAAGATGAAGATAGCGTTGCCGATGTGGCCCTGCCCCAAGAACGCTATGCGGAAATGTCCGCTGCCGAAGATCTGCTTTTGACCATCACCTCCGGCGGGATGGGCAAGCTGACCTCTTCCCATGATTACCCGGTGCGCGGGCGCGGCGGCCAAGGGGTTGCGGCCATCGACAAAGCCATGCGGGGCGGCGTCCTAGTGTCTTCCTTCCCGGTGGAGCTCGATGATCAGATCATGCTGGTGACCTCTACCGGCCAATCCATCCGCTGCCCGGTCCATGGCATTTCCTTCCGCTCGCGGGCAGCAGGCGGGGTCAAAGTCTTCAACACCGCGCCGGGCGAAGAGGTCGTCAGCGTTGCTTGGATCGCCGAGCAAGGGGATGAACAAGGCGATGATGAGAGCAGCGCCGAAGAATAATCCCAAGGCGCGGCTTGCACGGCAGGCCGCGCTTCTTACGTGACAACGCAAATGGCAATGCAGGAGAGCAGTAGGAATGGATGAGGGCAGCGCGGCGTTGGATGCCGCCTTTTGGATCACCAGCGGGTCGATCCTGTTCCTACTCACATGCTCGGCCTTTTTCTCTGGCTCGGAAACCGCGCTGACCGCCGCCTCCCGGGGCAAGCTGCGCTCCATGGCCGATGGCGGCAATCAAGGGGCGGGCAAAGCGCTTGAGCTGACCGAGGATAATGAACGCCTGATCGGCGGTATCCTATTGGGCAATAACATGGCCAATATCCTGGCCACCTCATTGGCCACGGCGCTTTTTACCAAGCTTTTTGGCGAATCCGGCGTGGCTTTGGCCACTTTGGTGATGACAGCCATGGTGCTGATCTTTGCCGAGGTGCTGCCCAAAACCTATTCCATCACCGATCCCGAACGGGCCGCTTCGCATTCTGCCGGGCTGATCGGCATGGTGATCTCGGCGCTCTCGCCCGTGGTCTCGGTGGTGCGCATGATCGTGCGCTCGGTGCTGGCGCTGTTTGGCGTGCGCATCGCCGCCGATAGCAATATGCTTTCGGTGCGCGAGGAAATCGTTGGCACCTTGACCTTGGGCCATTCCGAAGGCGTGGTGGAAAAGGAAGATCGCGACCGGCTGCTGGGCGCGCTGGATCTCAGCGACCGCACGGTTGAGGAAATCATGCGCCACCGCTCGGATATCGAGCTGATCGACGCCGCCAGCAAACCCGAAGATGTGATCGCCCAGGCCATCGCCTCGCAACATACCCGCCTGCCCGTCTTTCGCGATGACCCGGAAAACATCATCGGCGTGATCCATGCCAAAGACCTGCTGCGCGGGGTGCAAAAATACCTTAACGGCATGGGGGGGGATCGCCTGGCCCTGGCCGAATTTGATTTCCTAGCGGTGGCGCGCAAACCCTATTTCGTGCCGGAAACCACCACCCTGGCCGAACAAATGCGCCAATTCCTGCGCCGGCATACCCATTTTGCCCTGGTGGTGGATGAATATGGCGATTTGCAGGGGCTGATCACCCTTGAAGATATCCTCGAAGAAATCGTCGGCGAGATCACCGATGAATTCGATAGCGGCGGCGCTGATGGGATCGAGCGCAGCCATGATGGCAGTTTCCTAGTGGATGGGGGCGTGACCATTCGCGATCTCAACCGCGCCCAAGATTGGCAATTGCCCGATGACGAAGCCAATACCGTGGCAGGCCTGGTGATTCACGAAGCGCAGATGATTCCCGTGGCCGGGCAGAAATTCACCTTTCACGGGTTCCGCTTTGAAGTGATGGAACGGGAAAACAACCGGATCAAGACCTTGCGCATCGTGCCCCATCCCCCGCGAAACAAAGCCTGAACAAACACGAATATTTAATCCCATTGCGGCAAACAGGGCTTGGGTCTTCCTTTTATGCAAGACTCTCCTCCCTGTTGACTGGCCGCGCTCTGGCAGAGCGCGGTTTTTTTGTGAAATTCTACGCGCAATATCGTTGACCCGCGCCTCAACTCTGCCTAGCCTCTGGCCAACAAGATCGGCCAGTCCGACAGGGAAAAACGCATCTAAGATGCGAAAAAACGAATGAAAAGGGGATCTTCGGGTCCCTTTTTTATTTGCCGATACGGTAATTCACACGGTTTCAACCTGACGGCGCAGCGCCCCCATGCTAAGATATGCGCGAGCAGTTTATCCAACCGATCAAGAGACGCTAAAATGACCCGATCATTTCTTGCCATAGCCGCATTTTCTTTGGCGCTGGCCATGCCCGTCGCTGGCCAGGCCCAAAGCCTGACGGATCTTGTCAGCCCGCAGAACGGCGGCACCGCTGGGCAGCCGCGCCCGGCGCAACAGGCACAAAATTCTGGCAGCTCGGGCCTGTCCACCGGCACTGCATTGAACGATGGCGGCGTGGCCGTGGGCGAAAGCTATGAGCGTGGCACCTTCGGGGATTGGCAGCTCACTTGCGTTAAAACCGGCCAACCCGCCGAGCCTTGCCGCCTGTCGCAAAACCTGACCGATGAAACCGGCGGCTCCGTGGCGCGGATCGAGATTTTCCCCACCAATGATCCCAATCTTTCCGCCGGCGCTGCGGTGCTTGCGCCTTTGGGCACTTTGCTGCCCCGCGGCGTGCGCATGTCCATCGCAGATGGGCCGGTGAAAATGTACCCGTTCATCATCTGCAACCGCGAAAGCTGTATCTCGGAATTCGGTCTGCTGGCCGATGAAGTCGCTGCCATGAAATCCGGGGCCAGCGGTCAGATCACCCTGGTGGCTGCGGCCGCTGTGGAAACCCCGGTGGATGTGAAACTATCCTTGAGCGGCTTTACCAAAGCCTATGAAGAGTTCGAGAAACTCACCGCGGGCCTGTTCTAAGCGCCCAAGGGAAACGGGCTTTGCGCGCTTAAACCGCGCGCAGAGCCAAAACAGCGTTAAAACCACCAAAGGCAAAAGCGTTGCTGATCACCACATCCACTTTGGCCTCGCGGGCCTCATTGGGCACAATATCAAGCGCGCATTCGGGATCTGGCTCTTCATAGCCAATGGTGGGGGCAATCACCCCATCGCGCAAAGCCATGGTACAGGCCAACAGCTCGATCGCGCCCGTGGCGCCAATGGCATGGCCATGCATGGATTTTGTGGACGACATCATCAGCTTATCCGCATGGGCCCCAAACACATCGGCCACAGCCGCGCATTCGGTTTTGTCATTGGCCGCAGTGCCGGTGCCATGGGCATTCACATAGCCCACCTGTTCCGGCGTGATCCCCGCATCTTGCAACGCGCCCGAGATCGCCCGCGCCGCGCCTTGTTTTGAGGGCATGACAATATCAGCCGCATCCGAGCTCATGGCAAAGCCCACCACTTCAGCGATGATATCCGCGCCCCGGGCTTTGGCATGCTCGTAATTCTCGAACACATAAACCGCCGCGCCTTCGCCCTGGACCATGCCATTGCGATTGGCGGAAAATGGGCGGCAAGCGTCTTTGGACATCACCCGCAGGCCTTCCCAAGCTTTCACCCCGCCAAAGCATAGCATCGCCTCAGACCCGCCCGTGACCATCACATCGGCTGCGCCGCCGCGGATCAGTTGAAAGGCCAGCCCCATCGCATGGTTGGACGAGGCGCAGGCCGTGGCCACCGTAAAGCCAGGGCCTTTGATATTGTATTCCATCGACACATGGCTGGCGGCAGCATTGTTCATCAGTTTGGGAACAACAAAGGGATGCACCCGGTTTTTACCATCCTCATAGACCGACCGGTAATTGTCATCTTGGGTGTTCAGCCCGCCCCCAGACGTGCCCAGCACAACGCCCGTGCGCCCGGCCAGATCCCCGGCAAAGCTCAGCCCCGATTGGGCAATCGCCTCGCGGGCAGAAAGCAGCGTGAATTGGGTAAAGCGGTCATAAAGCGCGATTTGCTGACGGTTGAAATGCAGCTCGGGATCATAGTCCCGCACTTGCCCGCCAATGCGGATCGCCAAACGCTCCACATCGCGAAATTCCAGCGGACCAATGCCACAACGTCCTTCGCGCAGAGCCTCTTGGGTCTCTGCCACAGACCGGCCAAGGGCGTTGATTGAGCCTTGCCCGGTGATAACGACCCGGTTCATTACTTTTTGTCCACCAACCCTTGAACAGCCGCCACGATTGCCTCGACCGATGAAATATCGAAATCGCTGGCATTGGGATCATTGGCATTGAAGGGAACCGAGATGTCAAAGGCCTCTTCGATCGCAAAAATGCTTTCGACCAGCGCCAGACTATCGATGCCAAGATCCTCAAGACTCATCTCGGGCTTTACATCACCGACTTCCATCATCGCTTGTTCAGCAATGATCTCGATCACCTGGGTCCGAACGTCCATCCCCGCCTCTTCATGTTATCTTGCGGTGATCTAGTCATTTTGTGTGAGCTTTGAAACTGCTTTTTGCAGTGCCGCGACTTCCTTTGCCATACGCGGCAAGCGGCGCAGGGCTTTGTAGCTTTCCAACTGACTTGTCATCTTCGTGGCCGGGGCCCCCAGAACCACCCGGCCGGCGGGCACATTGGTAAAGATTTTACTCGCGCCACCCGCCACCACATCATCACCGATAAAGATATTATCATTGACCCCGACCTGACCCGCCAGGACCACGCGATCCCCAACTTTGGCCGAGCCCGCCAGGCCCACTTGCGAGCAGATCATACAATCTGCCCCAACTTCGACATTATGCCCGATCTGGACCAAATTGTCGATTTTTGTGCCCCGCCCGATTTTCGTGGCCCGGATCGTGCCCCGGTCGATATTGGCATTGGCGCCGATCTCCACATCATCGCCAATCTCCACATGGCCCAGGGAATGCACCCGCTGCCAATGCTGCTCGCGGGCTTCATTGTGATCGCCCAGATCGCTGCGCACCCGCTCCACTGATGACGGCTCGGGGGTGACAAAGGAAAACCCATCGGCGCCAATCACCGCATTGGGATGCAAAATCACCCGATCCCCCAGCCGGGCCGAGCTGCACACCCGCGCGCCGCTATGCAGCAGCACATCATCGCCGATCTGCGCCTCCGGCGCCACGGTGGCATGGGCGGCGATCCGGGCGCGCGCACCGATCTTGGCCCCGGCCCCAACCACCGCGAAAGGGCCAATGGCACAATCGGGGCCAAGCTCGGCCGCATCGGCCACATAAGCCGCCGGGTGGATGCCAGGCTCAATCGCCGGGCCGGGATCCATCAGCGCGGTGAGCCCAGCCATGGCCAGCTTGCCATGTTCCACGAAAATCGCGGCCTCAAGCCCCATCTCCTGCCAAGGCGCATCGGGCCAGAGCAGCGCCACCCGCGCCGCGCCCTCGCGCAGGGCATCGGCATATTTCGGGCTCATGGCCAAGGCAATCTGATCGGCCCCTGCCAGGCCAGGCTCTGCGGCACCGGAGATGAGGATGTCATTATTGCCCTCAAAACGCGCGCCAATAGCTTGCGCGATTTCGGCTACTTTATGTGCCATCGCCCCACCTCTTATCCGTTGCTGACCTGCTGGCTATGCCCGGCGCGACCCTATCTGCCCCGGCCCCAAAGCGTAACCCCTGGGGCGAACACTACGTAAAAAACCCCCACCGTCATTTTTTAACGCGCGAATCGCGCCCGAAGAAATGCCCCACGGATCACAGCTTTGCCGCAAAAAAGTGGCCTCAGCACCACATTCGTTGCATTCGTAACGCAGTTTTCAGGAATTTTCGGCAAGTTCTTGCTCATAACACGGCGCCTCACCAAACTGCGCTTCTGCCTTAAGACAGGAGCCCGCGCTTGTGAGAAAAGCGGTTTTGTGGGATAGTGACGGCAATGGGTCCGGAAAGTGACCTTTTAAGGCAGGAAAACAGGCGTGAGCGAGCAGAATGACGGCGGATCGGGCTGTCTGACACGAAGAGGTGTCTTGGCAGCCTTTGCGGCGACAGCGGTAACCGCTGCCCCCACATATGCAAATGCATTCGGATTTCTCAGAGGCGGCGGCGATGTGCGCCGCCTGAAAATGTATTCTGGGAGAACCGGTGAACATATTGACGTGATCTATTGGGTCGATGGCCGCTATGTGCGCCCGGCCCTGCGTGAAATTAACCATTTCATGCGCGATTGGCGGCAAAACAAATCCATCAAGATCGACACCCGCACCATTGATATCATGGCCGCGACCCATAGCATGCTGGATGTGAGCGAGCCTTACACGCTGCTCTCGGGCTATCGCACGCCGCAAACCAATGCGATGCTGCGCCGCCGTTCGGGCGGGGCCGCGAAAAACTCGCTGCATATCAAAGGCCAAGCGGCGGATATTCGGCTGCAATCGCGCAGCGTGTCGCAAATCGCCCGGGCCGCGGTGAAATGCAATGCAGGCGGGGTTGGCCGCTATTCCAGCTCGAATTTCGTGCATATGGATTGCGGCTCTGTCCGCACCTGGGGCCGCTAAGCTGCCTTAGCCCAGGACACGCCCAAAATGCCCCGCCCCGAGCGGGGCTTTTTTATGGGCAAAGGGTGCGGAGCCCTTCGCACGAGGAAATCTCTCACCGTGCGGCCGGGCCTGCGAAATATTGCCAGGCACATCGAGATGAAATCCCCGAAAGGCGCATCAGCATCCGAGACTTTGATGCGAGATTTGCAATGGCAGGCCTGCTCGACTTTGCTACCGTTCGTTGCCCCACCAGCAAAGACTGCGAACGCCCTTAAGCAGTCAACCAATATGGTTTTCCGTTCAACACTTAATGCGCGGCAAACCGGTCAAGCTTTTCCATACTGAGGATTCGGTCGGGCGGTGTTGCGACCCGCTCCATCATGCAGCAGTCGGTTTTCAGACTTTCGATTTCAAAGTTTGGAATTGCTGCCTTGAATGCCCAAGCATTAAGGAAGGTGCGCGCAAGCCCAGGCATTTCACCCATCTCGCTCACGATCTTCGAATAGCTCGCGCGCGGATGAGCTCCTTGAATGAGTTGTTTGCCGTTGACAGAAACATGAATAAGAACGGGAACTGTAGCCGAGTTGAGCAGCTTAAGGCCCGATTGGTCACCAAATAACCGATGTACAACGTGCTGATCAAATTCAGACCCATGGGTCAAGTAATGGTTGAAACCATTCACGAGTCCCGATCTTGAAAGGCTAAAATGGACCTGGCCCTGCCTTCGGCCTCGCTTCTCCTTTGGACCAATGTCTTCAATCACTTCAAGAAGTCTATTTTCTACCGAATTCCATCTTGGATGGCGCACGAGAATTTCTCTGAGACGTTGTTCCCGGTCCGCGGCCACCAAGGGGTGCAGCCCCTTCTGTTCCACAGAGAGAATCTCTTCGGGCAGCAATCTAGTCCCATGGAAGACGCAAAATTCACGTTCCTGAAGCCAGCCCTGAATTTCGGTTGAAACAGTTTTAATACTCGAATTGCTTACGACAAAGTCTCCCGCATCTTCTATATATTCGAAATGCGATGACATGAGTTTATTCACGGCTTCCTTGCCCAATATACGAACCACAAGATCGGCGAAAGAGCTCTCCCAAGTTTCAAACTTATCGTAATTAATCATAATAACTCTGGGGATGTTTGATAGCTGCCAGTCGCTTCGACCGTAAGCTTATTGGCCGAACGTGGCAAATTAAGTAAGTGCACGATGGACATTAACCCGAGATGCAGATCTTTTCACCTTGCGCTCACTACATACCTCCCTGCGCGAAGGGCAAAGACGCCCCCAAAATAGCAAAAGGCCCAGCGATTGCCGGGCCTTTGTTTTGATCTGTTTTGCGCGCTTAATGGGTTGTGGCGCCGGTGGATTTGCCGGTGTTTTCCAGGGCTGCGGCCGCGGCGGCTTCTGCCTCGGCTTCTTCATCCCATTCCACTGGCTCGGGCTGGGCGATCAGCGCCAGTTTGAGCACCTCGCGAGCATGGGAGACCGGGATGATCTCGAGCCCGTCTTTCACATTATCGGGGATCTCCGGCAGATCCTTGGCGTTTTCCTCCGGGATCAGCACGGTTTTCACACCGCCGCGCAGGGCCGCCAGCAGTTTTTCCTTTAAGCCCCCGATGGCCAGAACATTGCCGCGCAGGGTCACTTCGCCGGTCATGGCGATGTCCTTGCGCACCGGAATGCCCGTGAGCACCGACACGATGGAGGTCACCATGCCCACGCCGGCGCTTGGCCCGTCTTTCGGGGTCGCGCCTTCGGGCACGTGCACATGGATATCCACCTTCTCAAATTGCGGCGGCTTCACCCCGATCTCGGGCGAGATCGAGCGCACAAAGCTTGACGCTGCCTCGATGGATTCCTTCATCACATCGCCCAGCTTACCAGTGGTTTTCATCCGCCCCTTACCGGGCAGTTTCACCGCCTCGATGGAGAGCAGATCGCCGCCCACTTGGGTCCAGGCCAGCCCGGTAACAACCCCCACCTGATCTTCGGCCTCGGCCAGACCATAGCGGTATTTCTTGACCCCGAGATATTCCTCTAGATCGGCGGGCGTGATCGCCACCGTTTCGCTTTGCTTGCGCACGATCTTGGTGACGGCCTTACGGGCCAGTTTGGCGATCTCGCGCTCCAGGTTCCGCACGCCCGCTTCGCGGGTATAGGTGCGGATCATCTCGGTCAGCGCATCATCATCCAAGGAGAATTCCGTTTTGCGCAGCCCGTGATTTTTCACCTGCTTTGCAATGAGATGCTGTTTGGCGATCTCGCGTTTTTCATCCTCGGTATAGCCCGCCAGGCTGATGATCTCCATCCGGTCCAGCAGCGGGCCGGGCATATTATAGCTATTGGCCGTGGTCAGGAACATCACATTCGAGAGGTCATATTCCACCTCTAGATAGTGATCCACGAAGGTTCCGTTCTGCTCGGGATCAAGCACTTCGAGCATGGCCGAAGCCGGATCGCCGCGGAAATCCTGGCCCATCTTGTCGATCTCATCGAGCAAGATCAGCGGATTGGTGGTTTTGGCCTTTTTCAGCGCTTGGATGATCTTGCCAGGCATGGAGCCGATATAGGTCCGGCGATGGCCGCGGATCTCGCTTTCATCGCGCACACCGCCCAGGGAGATGCGGATGAACTCGCGCCCGGTGGCTTTGGCCACGGATTTGCCCAGAGAGGTTTTGCCCACGCCCGGAGGACCCACAAGGCACAGGATCGGGCCTTTGAGCTTTTTGCTGCGCTGCTGCACCGCGAGATATTCCACGATGCGTTCTTTGACCTTTTCCAGCCCGTAATGATCCGCATCCAGCACTTGTTCGGCCCGGGCGAGATCCTTTTTCACGCGGCTTTTGGTGCCCCATGGGATCGAGAGCATCCAATCGAGATAATTGCGCACCACGGTCGCTTCGGCGGACATGGGCGACATGGATTTGAGCTTTTTGATCTCGGCTTCGGCTTTTTCCAAAGCCTCTTTGCTCAGCTTGGTGGCGGCGATACGGTCTTCGAGCTCGGCGATTTCATTGGCGCCATCATCGCCATCGCCCAGCTCCTTCTGGATCGCTTTCATCTGCTCGTTGAGATAATATTCCCGCTGGGTCCGCTCCATCTGGGACTTCACGCGGGTTTTGATCTTTTTCTCAACCTGCAGCACCGACAGCTCGCTCTGCATCAGGCCATAGACCTTTTCCAGACGCTCCGAGATCGACAGGGTTTCCAGCAATTCCTGCTTTTGCTCTACCTCGATGCCCAAATGGCCCGAGACCAGATCCACCAGCTTGCCCGGTTCGGTGCTTTCCTCGATGCTGCTGAGCGCCTCATCGGGGATGTTCTTTTTCACTTTGGCGTATTTCTCGAACTCTTTGGAGACCGAGCGCACCAGGGCTTCTACCGTGGTGTCATCGCCCATCTCTTCTTCGATGATGCTGACCTGCGCCTCAAAGAAGGACTCATTTTGCAAATATTCTTCGATCTCGACGCGCTCGCGCCCTTCGACCAGCACTTTGACCGTGCCATCGGGCAGTTTCAGCAATTGCAGCACATTGGCCAGCACGCCGATTTTATAAATGCCATCACTGGTGGGGTCATCCTCGCTCGGGTCGATCTGACTGGACAGCAGGATCTGCTTGTCGTCATTCATCACCTCTTCGAGCGCCCGCACGGATTTGTCGCGCCCCACGAAAAGCGGCACGATCATATGGGGGAAGACCACAATATCGCGCAGTGGCAATACCGGGTAAGACGGGCTGAGTTGTTCAGACATGAACTATTCCTTTTGGCAGCGGGGCCGGCCCCAAACGCGGCAGCACAGCGCCCTCTCCGACAGATGGTGTAATTTGGGATGCCCCGGCGTACCTTTCAAGCAGAAAGCTGATCGCGTGCCGTGCCCAAAGCCCTAACCCACCAGAGATCCCATTAATTTCTGATTAAGCAATGACTCCGTTTCCAAGCGGTGACTGGGCGATCTTGGTCTATGGATGCCCCCCAGGATCATTTGCGCTGTTTGGTCACAAGTTTTGGAGGATATGCTGACCACAGCAGTTCTGCTCAAGGGCGCGATTCTTGCCCCACAGGCCAGCAGGATTCGGATCTGGCCACCGGCGCGCCGTATAATAGCGAGAATGAAGGCCCGATTTTGATCCTCAATGGCGGCACCGACGCGGCCCCAAATGATGATTATAACGGCAGCACCTTCTGCTTTTCCTTCGCAGAAACCGTGGATTTCACCGCAACCCGCATCATCGATCTGAGCGCGGAGAACATCAAAAACAATCTGCAATTCGATTTCACCCTCGCCAATGGCAAGACAACAAGCTTTGCTGGAAACGGTGTTTTGAGCATCGCCACCTTGCTCAACCCCAATATGACCGAAAACAACACGGTTTGGGATCTCGCCTTTGAGATGAGCGATCTGCGCAAGCTCGATCTGACCTTGCAAAATATCTCCGGCGCGATCGGCGCTGTGAGCTACAGCCCTGCTGTGGTGCCCGTGCCTTTGACCCTGCCGCTGCTTGGGGCGGGGCTGGGAATGCTGCGCCGCCGCGCGCGTCTTCTTTAAAGCGGCTCGATATCGCCCATGGCGCGGGTGGCGTGAAACTCTGCCTGAAAGGCGTCAAAACGCCCCTCGGCAATGGCCGCACGCATCCCCGCCATGAGATCTTGGTAATAGGTCAGATTGTGCCAGGTCAGCAGCATGGAGCTGATGATTTCCTGCGAGCGGAACACGTGATGCAGATAGGCCCGGCTGTAGTTTTGGCAGGCCGGGCAGCTGCACTCTTCGTCCAGGGGGCGCGGATCATCCTGATGGCGGGCGTTTTTGATATTCACGGTACCGCGCCGGGTGAAGGCTTGGCCGGTGCGCCCAGAGCGCGAGGGCAGCACGCAATCGAACATATCAATGCCGCGGGCCACAGCCCCCACCAGATCATCGGGTTTGCCCACCCCCATCAAATAGCGCGGCTTGTCCTGGGGCAGCATATCGGGGGCGAAATCTAGCACCCCAAACATCGCCTCTTGGCCCTCGCCCACCGCCAGACCGCCCACCGCATAGCCGTCAAATTCGATGGCGCGCAGGGCCTCGGCGCTTTGCCCCCGCAGGTCCTGTTCCAGCCCGCCTTGCTGGATACCGAACAGCGCATGGCCCGGACGATCCCCAAACGCATCGCGCGAACGCTCTGCCCACCGCATGGAAAGCTCCATGGAGCTTTGGATACGGTCCCTATCGGCGGGCAAAGCCGGGCATTCATCGAAACACATGACAATATCCGAGCCCAGCAGCTTTTGGATCTCCATCGAGCGTTCCGGGGTCAGCCAATGTTCGGATCCGTCAATATGGGATTTGAACCGCACGCCGTCTTCATTGAGCTTGCGCAGATCGCTGAGGCTCATGACCTGGAACCCGCCGCTATCGGTCAGGATCGGGCGTTGCCAATTCATAAACTCATGCAGCCCGCCCAGGCGCGCGATGCGCTCGGCCGTGGGGCGCAGCATCAGGTGATAGGTATTGCCCAGCAAAATATCCGCCCCGGTTTGTCGGACATTTTCCGGCATCATGGCTTTGACCGTGGCCGCGGTGCCCACGGGCATGAAAGCGGGGGTGCGGATCTCGCCGCGCGGGGTGGAGATCACCCCGGTGCGGGCTTTGCCATCGCGCCCGGACAGGGCAAAGGAAAATTTCTGGGCCACGGGGGCATTGCTCCAACTGATAAGGAGGCAGGGTTTACTGCGCCCTGACCGAGGGGCCAAGGCAGATTTTTGCAGGCGCTACCGCGCGTCATCCTCATCGCCGCGCCCGCGAAACCCGGTGGCGACCACGAATTTTTCCGAGCTGTCGGACCGGGAAGCTGGCGGTTTGACATTGGCCACTTTGGTAAAGCGCTGCTTGAGCAAGGTTTGCAAACTGCCCTCAGCCCCGCCCGCCAGCACTTTGGCCACAAAGGTGCCGCCTTCATTGAGCACGTCAAAGGCCAGCTCTGCCGCCGCCTCGCAAAGCGCCACAATGCGCAGGTGATCGGTTTGTTTATGCCCGCTGCTAGAAGCGGCCATATCTGACATCACCACATCCGCAGGCCCATCGAGCCAAGCTTTGACCTTGTCATCAGCGCCGTCAGACATGAAATCAAGCACATGCAGATCCGCCCCTTGCACGGGCTCGACCTCTTGCAGATCAACGCCCAGAACCATGCCGCGGGGTTTGCTTGGTTTCTGGCCAAGCGCATTGGTGCGCAGCACCGCCACTTGCGACCAGCCGCCAGGGGCACAGCCCAGATCCACCACCCGCGCGCCGGGTTTGAGGAATTTATATTTGTCGTCCAGCTCGATCAGCTTGAACGCCGCCCGCCCGCGATAGCCCTCTGCCCGGGCGCGCTGCACATATGGGTCATTGAGCTGACGTTCGAGCCAAAGGGTGGAGGAGAGTTTCCGCCCCCGGGCGGTTTTCACCTTCACACGCAAATCGCGCCGGCCGCGGCCGCTGTTTTTGGGTCCAGATTTCGACATGGTTACGCGTCCTCGGGTCGTGGCACCGCAATGACGCCATCTTTGCACATTTGCGCATAGAGCAAGCCTTCGCGCAGACCGCGATCAGCCACTGATAAAACTTCGGTGGGCCAGATCCGCAACAGGCTTTGCAAGATCGCCGCCCCGGACATGATCAACACATGGCGGTCGCGGCCAATGCGCGGGTCCAAACGCCGCCCCTCTGGCCCCAAGCGCAGATATTCGCGGATCACCGCTTCGATCTCTTGGCCGGACAGATCAAGCCCATCCACCGCCGAGCGATCATAGCGGTGCAGCCCCAGATGCGAGGCCGCCACCGTTGTCACCGTGCCCGATGTGCCCACGATCTGAAAATTCTCCGGCGTATGGGCGCGCTCATAAGGGATAAAGCCATCCAGCTTTTCCTCGAAAAAGCAGCTCATCAACGCATAGCGGCCGCAATCATCTTCCACATCGATAAAGCGATCGCGCAAAGTGGCCACGCCCAAAGGCACCGAGATCCAATCCACGATCTTTGCGCCAAACGCGCCCTGGCCCATTTTGCGGTTATGCATGGCCAAGATCGCCTCGGCCCGCATTTCCGGGGCCACATCGGACAGATCGAACCAGACCAATTCCGTTGAGCCGCCGCCAATATCCACCACCAATAGCTGCTCGGTGCTTTCGCGCACCAGGGGGCCGCAACTGACCACCGCCAGACGGGCTTCTTCTTCGGCGGTGATGACCTCTAGGCTCAGGCCGGTTTCCCGCGCCACTTTATCGATGAAAGCCTCGGCATTTTTCGCCCGGCGGCAAGCCTCGGTGGCCACCAGGCGCATTTTGCGCACCCCATTGTCATCAAGCTTGCGGCGACATACACGCAAGGCGTGAATGGTCCGCTCCATGGCCGGGCGGGCCAAAAGCCCCGTGCCTTCAAGCCCGGCGCCCAATTGCACGGGTTTGGAAAAGCTATCAATGATGCGCAATTTCGCCCCATTGGGGCGCGCCACCAGCATCCGGCAAGAATTTGTCCCTAAATCCAGCGCAGCATAGGGCTCGGCAGGGCGCGTTGTATCGCGCGCTGCGGCAGCTTTCCCCGTCTGAGCCTGTGGATTAGGGATCATCCCTGTCTCCTTGGTAGTCTTTTTATATTGCTTTGATCCAAAAACGTAATCCTTGCGCGGCTCTGACGCAAGATCGCGCTGCAAAGGGCCTGCGATGAAATTAACGTTCCCTTAATTTTTACTGCCAGTGTCGCATCCAGAAGATATGATGTCGAAATCAGCTCTACCGGCAGGACCGCGCAAAGCTAGGCAGATGATGAGGAGACCCATATGCCTGAATCCATCATCGTTTACTGGCGCGATATTCCGGCCCAAGTGATCGTCGGCAAAGGCCGCCGCGCGGCCAAAATCCAGCTGCCGGAGCGATTTGAACAGGCCATTGACCGGGCGGCGATGATCAGCGGCGCGGCCGCCACCGATGCCTATCTGGCCGAGTGGCGCAAAGCCCCGGGCCCGGCTCTGGACGGCAGCGCCGAGGATGTGGCCAGCCAGATCGCTGCGGATTTAGACAGCCATTACAGCCAAGACAAAATCAAAGCGCTGATCGCCGGGAAAGGCTGGGACAGCGCGCCCCAAGCGGAGGAGCCATGATGCGCACCGATTTGCCCCCTCAGACGCCCAGCCGCTGGTTGCTGCCCCAAGCCTCGGTCGAGGTGATGCCGCGCACTTTGGGCAAGATCAAAGATCTGAGCGCCATCCTGCCCGGCCCGCGGCAGGTCTTCATTGCCCATATCGAAGGCACCTCTATCGAAGATATGGTTGCCGCCGCTGCCAGGCTGCGCCGGGAAGGGTTCGATCCCGTCCCCCATTTCCCGGCGCGGATCATTCCCGATCAGGCCACCCTGGAAGATTGGCTGGCCCGCTATCGCGGCGAGGCGGATATCACCGCGGTTCTGGCCCTGGCTGGCAGCCCGGCCAAGCCCTGCGGAAGCTTTAGCGATTCCATGCAATTGATGGAAAGCGGAGCGTTCGATCGTGCGGGCATCACCCAGATCAATGTGGCCGGTCATCCCGAAGGCAATCGCGATATTGCCGCGGATGGGGGCGAGCGCGAGATCATGCAAGCGGCGCGTTGGAAACAAGATTTCGCCGCGCGCAGCGGAGCCGAGCTGGTGATGGTCACGCAATTTGTTTTTGAGCCGCAGCCGATCTTTGATTGGACCGCCCGGCTGGCGGCGGCGGGCATCACATTGCCGGTGAAAATCGGCCTGTCTGGCCCTGCCCGGCTGCAAACCTTGATCCGCTATGGCATTGCTTGCGGGGTTGGCGCCTCGCTGGGGGTGCTGCAACGGCGGGCCAAGGATGTGACCAAGCTGCTCAAACCCCAAGATCCCGGCGATCTGTTGGACGCTTTGGCCGCCAATGGCGCGGGCCAGCCCGATCATCAGATCCGCGGCGTGCATTTCTTCCCCTTGGGCGGCATTGCCATGACCGCTGAGATGATCACCAAAGGCGTCTCTGCCTCTGGTCGCCCCGCCGCGTAACGCCCATCCCTATATCCACCGCCTCGCAGCGGCCCCAAGGAGCGCCAAATGACCCGCACTGTTCTTGAAAGTAAAAGCAAAACCGCCGTGATCGGCTTTGACGCCCCCTTCTGTGTCATTGGCGAGCGGATCAACCCCACCGGGCGCAAAAAGCTGGCCGCCGAGCTTGAGGCCGGGGATTTCTCCACTGTGGAGAAAGACGCGCTGGAACAAGTGGCGTGCGGGGCGGCGGTGCTCGATATCAATGCGGGCGTGGTCTATAATTCCAACCCCAATCCCAATGAGACCGAGCCGCCTTTGATGCGCCAAGTGGTGGAATTGGTCCAGGGCTTGGTGGATGTGCCGCTTTGCATCGACAGCTCGGTGCCTGGCGCGCTGGAAGCAGGGCTGGAAGTGGCCCAAGGCCGCCCGCTGCTGAATTCTGTGACCGGGGAAGAAGAGCGGCTCGAAGCGATCCTACCTCTGGTCAAGAAATACAATGTGCCGGTGGTTGCGATCTCCAATGACGATACCGGAATCAGCGAAGACCCCGATGTGCGCTTTGCCGTGGCGAAAAAGATCGTGGAACGCGCGGCGGATTTCGGCATTCCCGCCCATGATATTGTGGTGGACCCGCTGGTGATGCCCGTGGGGGCCATGGCCAGCGCCGGGGTGCAGGTTTTTGCCCTGGTGCGCCGCTTGCGCGATGAGCTTGGGGTGAACACCACTTGCGGCGCCTCGAATATCTCGTTTGGGCTGCCCAATCGCCATGGGGTGAATGCGGCCTTTTTGCCCATGGCGATCCAATCGGGCATGACCAGCGCCATCATGAACCCCACCCGCGCCGCCGAGATGGAAGCGGTGGCCGCTGCCAATATGCTGATGGATCACGATCCAAATGGCGGGGCCTGGATCGGGCTGAGCCGGGTGCTTGAGGCCACGCAAGATGGCACCAGCTTTGCCGAAGCCTCCAAAGCCGCAAGCGCAGCGGGCGCTGGTGGCGGGCGCGGCGGACGCCGCCGCCGCCGGGGCTAAGCCCGCCTGCAATTCAGCGCCTGTGAAATGTCGCGCTGTCAAAGCCGCCCCCGGGGCGGCTTTTTCTATTTCAAAAAAACATAGACGCATCGGGCGATGAGAGGTAAATAAATTTTACCACTGAGGGAGGCGGGCATGGCGATCATCACGAATATTCAGGATCTGCACCGGATCTATCGGCGCCGGGTGCCGAAAATGTTCTATGATTACGCCGAGACCGGCAGTTGGAGCGAGCAGACCTTTCGCGAGAACAGCAGCGATTTTGAACAGATCCGCCTGCGCCAGCGCATCGCGGTGGATATGACCGGGCGCAGCACCGCCACCAAAATGATCGGTCAGGATGTGGCCATGCCCGTGGCCCTGGCGCCGGTGGGTTTTACCGGCATGCAAAGTGCTGATGGCGAGATCAAAGCCGCCCGCGCGGCAGCCAAATTTGGCGTGCCTTTTACCCTATCGACCATGTCGATCTGCTCGATCGAGGATGTGGCAGAGCATACCAATGCGCCCTTCTGGTTTCAGGTCTACACCCTGAAAGACGATGATTTCATGCGCCGTCTTTTTGCCCGGGCCAAGGATGCCAATTGCTCGGCCCTGGTGATCACCGTGGATCTGCAAGTGCTGGGCCAGCGCCATAAGGACCTGAAAAACGGGCTGTCCGCCCCGCCCAAACTCACCATGTCCTCGATCGCGAATATGATGACCAAAGTGCCTTGGGGGCTGGAGATGCTGCAAACCAAGCGGCGATTTTTCGGCAATATCGTGGGCCATGCCAAAGGTGTGAGCGATGGGGCCTCCTTGACCTCTTGGACGGCTGAGGCGTTTGACCATGCGCTGGATTGGGACCGGATCCGGGAATTGCGCTCTTGGTGGGATGGGCCAGTGATCCTGAAAGGGATTTTGGATGTGGAAGACGCGAAGAAAGCCCTGAATGTGGGGGCTGATGCGATTGTGGTGTCCAATCATGGGGGGCGGCAGCTTGATGGGGCGCTCAGCTCCATTCGTATGTTGCCGCAGATCGTTGATGCGGTGGGCGATAAGATCGAAGTGCATTTCGACAGCGGCATTCGTTCGGGCCAAGACGTGCTGAAAGCGGTGGCCATGGGGGCCAAAGGCACCATGATCGGGCGCGCCTATATCTATGGGCTCGGGGCCCAGGGCGAGCCGGGCGTGAGCAAAGCCCTAGAGGTCATTCATAAGGAACTCGACACCTCCATGGCGCTATGCGGGCATACCAATATCGAACAGGTTGATCGCGATATCCTTTTGGTGCCGCAGGATTTCACCAGCGCTTGGGGGCCGATGGCCGCGCCCACACCCCCGGCAGGATAGCGCCGCGCGCCCTTGGGAATTGAAGCCCGGCGGTGAACCGGGTAAGCGCCCTAGCTATGGAAGCGACGATCAACAGCCCTGTGCCCCGCCCAACCCGAGAAGACTGGCTGGCCAATCCGCGCAAGCGGGTGCTGCTTTTTGGCATGTCCGGCCTGGGCAAAACCCATATCTCGAACTTACTGCGCGGCACCGGCAAATGGTTCCACTACTCGGTCGATTACCGCATCGGTACTCGATATATGGGCGAATATATCGTCGATAATTTCAAACGCGAGGCCATGCGCAACCCGTTCTTGGCCCAGCTTTTGCTGACGGATTCGATCTATATCGCTTCTAACCTGACCTTCCATAACCTCACGCCGCTCTCCACCTATTTGGGCAAGCCCGGCGATCCGGCCAAAGGCGGCATTCCCTTTGAGGAATATCTACGCCGCCAGGAACAGCACCGGGTGGCCGAGATTGCGGCCCTTGGTGATAGCGCCCATTTCATCGCTCGGGCCGAGGATCTTTATGGCTATGGGAATTTCATCTGCGACACCGGCGGATCGATCTGTGAAGTGGTCGATCCCAATGACCCGAATGACCCGCTTTTGACCAAGCTTTCCAAAGACATGCTCATGGTCTGGCTGAAAGGCGATGCGGCCCATACCGAAGAGCTTATCCGCCGTTTCGACGCCGATCCCAAGCCGATGTATTACGAGCCGGGGTTTTTGAACGCCGCCTGGGAGGACTATCGCGCCGAGACCGGCCAAGCCCCCGATAAGGTTGATCCCGATCAATTCGTCCGCTGGGCCTTTGCCCATGCCCTGGCCCATCGCCAACCGCGCTATGAAGCCATGGCGAAAAACTGGGGCATTACCCTGCCCGCCAATGACATTTCTCAAGTGGATAGCGCTCAGGCTTTCGAAACGGTGATCGCCGACACCCTTGCGAGCCATGGCTCTGCGCCCTAACTGAGCCGCTTAACGAGCGAAAAGATATCATGCCCATCAAGATCCCCTCTGACCTGCCTGCTTTTGACGTTCTCGATCACGAGGGCGTTATGGTCATGTCTGATCTGCAAGCGGCGCGGCAGGATATTCGGCCCTTGCGCATTGGATTGCTCAATCTGATGCCGAAAAAGATCCAGACCGAAACGCAATTTGCCCGGCTGATCGGGGCCACCCCATTGCAGATCGATCTGACTTTGATCCGCCTGACCGAGCATCGCTCGCGCAACACCTCGGCCGCCCATATGGAAGCGTTTTACCGCACCTTTGAAGAAGTGCGCAGCGAACGCTTTGACGGGCTGATCATCACCGGCGCGCCGATTGAGCATCTGGCCTATGAAGATGTGACCTATTGGGACGAGATCCAGGGCATTCTGGATTGGACCCAAAGCCATGTGCACAGCACCTTTGGCGTCTGCTGGGGCGGGATGGCTGCGCTTTATCATTTCCATGGCATCAATAAATACATGCTGCCTGAGAAAGCCTTTGGCTGTTTTCGTCAAAAGAACCTGGCCCCGGCCTCGCCTTTGCTGCGCGGCTTTGCCGATGATTTCGTGATCCCGGTCAGCCGCTGGACCGAGATCCGCCAAGATGAGATCGCCGCCAAATCCGATGCCGGGCTGCGCACCCTATTGGGCAGCGATGAAAGCGGGCCCTGTTTGGTGGAAGATCCGGCCCATCGCGCGCTCTATATTTTCAACCATTTTGAATATGACAGCGACACGCTGAAACAAGAATATGACCGGGATGTCGAGGCAGGCACGCCAATCAATGTTCCGCAAAATTACTATCCGGGCAATGATCCCAAACAGCCGCCGCGCAACCGTTGGCGCAGCCATGCGCATTTGCTTTATGGCAATTGGATCAATCAGATTTATCAAACAACCCCCTATGAGATCGATGAAATTGGTTCTTAGTCTTGCGGCGCTTACCGCGCTATTGGTCGGGGCGGTGCAATGGCGCGCCCATCAGGTGGAAACGCGCGCCGAGGCGGAATTTCCGCCCCAAGGCCAGATCATCGAAGTAGAGGGGCGCAAAATCCACGCCCTGCGCCAAGGCCAAGGCCCAGATCTGATCATCCTGCACGGGGCCAGCGGCAGCATTGGCGATTTCACCATGGAGCTGGTGCCCGCGCTGGCAAAGCGGTTTCGTGTGACGGTGTTTGACCGCCCCGGTTTTGGCTGGTCAGAGCCTGCACCGGGCATGGGCGGGATCTGGACCACCCGCTCTGAAAGCCCGCAAGAGCAAGCCCGCGTCATCCGCGCCGCGGCGCAACAGCTGGGCGTCACCCGCCCGATCATTCTAGGCCATTCCTATGCGGGCAGCCTGGCCATGGCTTGGGCGTTGGAGTTTCCCGAAGAACCCGCCGGTTTGGTGATGCTGGGCGCGGTCTCGCAGCCTTGGCCCGGCGGTGTGGCCCGGATGTACCATATCAACGGCTCCTATCTGGGCAGCGCGTTGGCGGTGCCGCTGCTGACCGCCTTTGCCAGCGCGGAAAAGGTGCAATCGGTGGTGGCGCAGATCTTTCGCCCGCAGCCCGTGCCCGAGGCCTATCACGACCGCGCGGCGGTGCCCCTGAGCTTGCGGCGCAGCACGTTGCGGGTGAATGCACGGCAATTGACGGCGCTGCAGGATCATGTGGCAGCAATGGCCCCTGAATTTGCGCGCCTGCGCCTGCCAGTGGCGATCATTCACGGGGACAAAGACCGGATCGTGCCCGCCGAAACCCATGCCATCCCATTGCATGCGCAGCTCTCCGATAGCCGCCTTACCTTGCTGGACGGGATCGGCCATATGCCCCATCATGGGGATATCTCAGATGTGGTGACGGCAATTCATCAGCTTGCGGATCGCGCCGCATTGCCGTGATTGCAAAGGCTGCATAGGATTTCCCCATGTCCAAAAAGCATCATGACTCCCTGCCTTTCGATGGCGCTGTTTCCAAATTTTTTGAAACCGAAGCCCCGAAAAAACTGCGCAAACGCATTGAAGCTGCAAGCAAAAACCAGATCGTGTCGGACACCTATCCTTATACGGAGCGGATGCCGAAGGAAGAATATGAGCACATTATGGCCAAGCTCCAGATCGAGCTGGTCAAATTTCAATCCTGGGTTCGAGACACCAAATCGCGGGTGGTGATCGTTTTTGAGGGCCGTGATGCCAGCGGCAAGGGCGGCACGATCAAACGCTTTCGCGAGAACCTGAACCCGCGACGCGCGCGGGTGGTGGCGCTGACCAAACCCTCCGATCGCGAACGCACGCAATTCTATTTCCAGCGCTATATGGAACATATGCCTGCAGCAGGCGAAATCGTGCTGTTTGATCGCTCGTGGTATAACCGCGCCGTGGTGGAAAAGGTGTTTGGCTTTTGCGAAGAAGAGGAACGCGAGCGGTTTTTCCAACAGGTGCCGGGCTTTGAGCGGGCCTTGGTGGAGGACGGGATTTTCCTGTATAAACTATGGCTGAATGTGGGCCAAGGCGAGCAGATCCGCCGGTTTTTGGACCGCGAGCGCGACCCGTTGAAACAGTGGAAATTATCCGAGATCGATGTGGAAGGCCTGCGCCGCTGGGACAGCTATTCCAGCGCTATTCAGGAAACCTTTGCCCGCAGCCATCGCAACACCGCCCCCTGGACCATTGTGCGCTCAGATGACAAGCGCCGGGCCCGGATCGCGGCGATCCGCCATGTGCTGTCTTCTATCAGCTATACCAGGCAGGATGTGGAAGTGGCCGCCCTGCCCGATCATCTAATCTGTGGCGGGCCTGACATCTGGCATGCCTAAACGCGGCTATCACCATGGCAATCTAAGGCAGGCTTTGATCGAAGCGGCGCTTGGGCTGATCTCTGATAAGGGGCCCCAGGGCTTTACCCTGTCAGAGGCCGCCAAAGGCGCGGGCGTGACCCCAGCGGCGGTCTATCGCCATTTTCACGGGCGCGAGGATCTGATCGCAGAGATTGCCCGCCAAGGCTATGAGATCTTTGCCGATCTGATGGAATATGCTTTTGATGGCGGCCGGCCTTCGGCCATGGCGGCATTTGAGGCCACCGGCCGGGCCTATCTGGCCTTTGCTCGGAAATACCCCGGTCACTATGTGGCGATGTTTGAAAGCGGCATTTCCGTGCAACGCAGCCCAGAACTGGCCCAAGCGGCCAGCCGTGCCCGCGGGGTTCTGGAAAACGCCGCCGCCGCGCTTTGTGCGCATATCCCGGTGGAAAAGCGCCCGCCCCCTGCAATGTTCAGCGCCCATATCTGGGCCATGAGCCATGGGGTGGTGGAGCTTTACGCCCGCACAGCGCCCGGCAGCCAATCGCCTTTTCCCCCTGAGGATTTGCTAGAAACCGGCATAGGCATTTATCTGCGCGGGCTGGGGCTGCTGGCGCCAGATCACGGGGCTTAGGCGGCCCGTGCGGGATCGCTTGCAAAGCAAAACGGGGCGCTGAGCGCCCCGTTTTTATCAGGCGTTGATATCGCCAAATTGGGTGCCCGCATTGGCGTCGGGCTTGGACCAATCGCGTTTGACCCCAAAGAACAGCAAGATCGCCGAGGCCACAAAGACCGAGGAATAGGTCCCCACGATTACGCCCCAGATCATGGCAAAGACAAAGCCCCGGATCACATCCCCGCCAAGCACAAATAGCGAGATCAGCGCCAAAAGCGTGGTGACAGAGGTCATCACCGTCCGGCTCAGGGTTTCATTGATCGAGAGGTTCAGAACCTCGGCCAAAGCGGTTTTCTTGTATTTGCGCAGGTTTTCACGAACCCGGTCAAACACCACCACCGTATCGTTGAGCGAATAGCCCACAATGGTCAAAAGCGCGGCGATAATGGCCAGATCAAATTTGATCTTAAGCAGGCTAAAGACGCCAATGGTCAGCACGATATCATGGATCAAAGCGGCCACAGCGCCCAAGCTGAACTGCCATTCAAAGCGCAGCCAGATATAGACCAGCACCGCCCCGATCGCGAGCACCACCGCCATCACAGCGGTGCGCACCAGCTCGCCCGAGACTTTCGGCCCAACGCTTTCCACACTGGGAAAGGTGATCTCGGGATCAATGGCTTGCAGCGCAGCTTCGACCGCATTGATGGTTTCCACCGCCACGCTGGCATCGCCATCACCTTGGGCCTCAATGCGGATCTGCGCCACATTCTCATCAGGGCCAAAGCTGGGATCGAACACTTCGGTGATCGACACATCGCCCAGCCCCAGCGGTGCCAGTGCCTGACGATAGGCCGCCACATCCACAGGCTGCACGCTTTCGCTACGGATGGTGGTGCCGCCGCGGAAGTCGATGCCGAAATTCAGCCCCATCACGAAGAACAAGACCACAGAGGCGATCATCGTCAGAAGTGAGGCCCCGAAGGTGATTTTCCAAAACCGGAAGAAATCCCATTCGGTCTTGGCAGGAACAAGTCGCAAACGCATCTTAGACCTCAATCGTTTTCGGCCGGCGCCGTTCAAACCACGTCACAATCAGCAGCCGCGTGACATAAACGGCGGTAAAGACCGATGTGAGGATCCCCAGACCAAGGGTGATGGAAAAGCCCCGCACCGGGCCCGAGCCCATAACAAACAAGATCACCGCGGTGATAAAGGTGGTGATATTGGCATCCAAAATCGCTGACAGCGCCTTTTCATAGCCCAGCTCAATGGCGCGGGCCGGGCCTTTGGCGGTTTTAAGCTCTTCTTTGATACGCTCAAACACCAGCACATTGGCATCCACCGCCATACCGATGGTCAGCACGATCCCGGCGATACCGGGCAATGTCAGGGTCGCCCCGATCATCGAAAGCAGGCCGAAAATCAGCCCCACATTCAAGATCAGCGCCAGATTGGCGATCAAGCCAAACCAGCCGTAAGACAGGGCCATAAACACCAGAACCGCGGCAAAGGCGACGATACAGGCGATCTTACCTGCCTCGATACTATCGGCACCCAGCTCTGGGCCGATGGTACGCTCTTCCAGGAACGTCATCTCGGCGGGCAAGGCACCCGCGCGCAGCAAAACCGCAAGCTCGGTGCTTTCCTCAACACTGAACTGACCGGTGATAATGCCCGAGCCCCCAGGGATATGCCCCTGAATAACCGGCGCGCTGATCACTTCTTCGTCCAGCACAATGGCGAAGGGGCTGCCGATATTTTCCGCGGTGTAATCCCCAAATTTCCGCGCTCCTGATGGGTTGAACCGGAAATTCACCGCCGGGCGACCATTTTGGTCAAACGCTGGTTGGGCATCCACCAATTCCTCGCCCGTGACCACAGCACTGCGTTCAAGCCGCAGATATTGGCCCGCATTGTCGATGGAAGGCAGTATGATCTCGCGCGGGCCGGCTTGGGCATCTGCGCCGCTGGCCGGACCAATCACCGGATGGAAGGTCAATTTCGCGGTGGTGCCGATCAGCGCTTTGAGCTCTTCGGCGCTGCCAATACCAGGCACTTGGATCAGAATGCGGCGCTCGCCCTGGCGCTGAATGGTGGGCTCGCGGGTGCCCACCTCATCCACCCGGCGGCGGATGATTTCCACCGATTGGCGCATGGTGCGATCATCGGTGGCCTGACGTTCAGCTTCGGACAAGGTCACCACGACCTCGGCCCCCTCGCTGCGCACCGCCAGATCACTGGCCCCGGCGCCGGTTAGAGATACAATCGGACGCGCGAGATCGCGCACAACGGCGACGGCGCGGTCAATTTGGCTTGGCTCGCCGATGCGCACCCGCAGCTCATCTGCAGGGCCTTCTTGGCGGCGCACGGTGCCAATGGTGCCTCGTTCGGCGCGCAACGCATTGCGCACCTCGGGCCACAGCCCTTCGAGACGGTCTTCATAAACGTCTTCGACGCTGACCTCGGCCAGCAAATGGGCCCCGCCGCGCAGATCGAGACCAAGATTAACGATGCTGGACGGCAGCCAAGACGGCCAAGCCTCAAGCGCGGCCTGTTGTTCCGGCGTCGCGCTGCCACCCTGCGCCTCGATGGCGCGGGCCGCATCATTATGACTCTCCACACGCCCATAAAAGCTGTTGGGCATGGCAGAAAGCAATCCGGTCACCACCACGGCCCAGATCAGCACACGCTTCCATAGGGGAAACTGCAACATCGCGTCAGGCCTCCTGCCCGGCGGAGCGGCGCATTAAGCTTTCGCCGGTTCGGTCTTGGACAGGACTTGAACGATGGTGTTGCGGATCACACGCACGCGCACCCCATCGGCGATTTCCACTTCCAATTCGCCTTCTTCGTCAAAGACTTTGGTGACTTTGCCTTTCAGGCCGCCTTGGGTGACCACTTGATCGCCGCGGCGCAGCGCTTCGACCATTTTCTGATGCTCTTTGACCTTTTTCTGCTGCGGACGGATCAGCAGGAAATACATGATCACAAAGATCAGGATCAGGGGAACAAAGCTGGTAAAGGCGCTGGCGGCGTCTCCGGCGCTTTGAGCATAGGCTGGCGTGGCGAACATAAGGATCCTCGTCATTTGGAACGGGTCGATGAAAACGGCCCGTCAGGGCATCGGCGCGCACCCTATGGCGCGGCCCCGGGCTTGTCCATGCCCCGAAACCGCCAGGATTTGCCCATTCCTACCTTTGCGAGATCACATTGCAGCTTTGGCAGCGGCCCGACGGTTTTTCCGGGATCTAAGATGCGCGGCCAAAAGCACCCCTGCACCCAAAAGCGCCCCAGAGCCGGGCAAAGGCACAGGCGCGATCTGGCTTGCGGGCACGATGCGATAGCGCTGCACCTGCACGTAATAGCCCTCCGCATCCGATTGAATGAGCGGGCTGGCCTCGACCACAGCCACTTGCGCCGGGCTCAGCAACCCCTCGCCATAACCATAGGCATTCATCAAATTGCCATCGCTGTTATCGGTGCTCAACCCGAGATTGCGGCCCAATTCCTTGGCCAGCAAAGGCGCGCCGCCCAGCACATCCGAGGCATAGGTGATGGTGATATAATTTCCACCAAAAGCGGTGCAGCTGCCATAGCTGCCTGTGGCCCCGCACCAGGAAATGGTTTCCACCACAAACAAGCTCACTTGATCGGGGGTTGTCCTGGCCTGTTCATAGGCCAATGCCCAATCGGCCGACGACTCGAGGCTAAGCAATTCTGGCCAAACCTGCTCGATCTCAGGGGCGATGCGGATCTCAATATCTTGGGAAAACCCATTGGCCTGAGAATAGGCAAAGCCTAATGGATCATCGTTAAAGCTCACCGCTTGCGCCGGTCCGGCCGCGATCAGGCCAGTTGTGATGCTCAAAGCCAGAAGTCTCAATAATTTCATAGCAACGCTCCAAATATATTTGGTTTGGCATAAAAATCGCCAAGGCGGACCGCGCCGGCAGGTTTCGCCCGCAATTCGGTCCAATATCCTGAAATGGTTCCCCCCAATGGCACCATATGGGTTTTGAGGCTTCGCCTCACCCCAGCCCCTCCTCGGACCTTAACAAAAGGTTACCACAGATTTTGTTGCCTGATGAAATTATTTCTAAATCCTTACATCCGCGATCAAAACGCGTCATAACCCCGGAAACTTCAGTCACCGGATCTCCCATGCACGATATTCGCGCCATCCGCACCGCTCCCGAAGACTTCGATAAGGCCATGCAAAAACGGGGCTTTGAGGATCAATCTTCAAGCATTTTGACCCTAGATTCGACCCGGCGCGCGAAAATCGCCGCCGCCGAAGCCGCCCAAGCCGAACGCAATGCGGCGTCAAAACAAGTGGGCGCTGCCAAAGCCGCTGGAGATGACGCGGAATTTGAACGCCTGCGGGCCCTGGTTGGCGCCAAGAAAGAGGAAATCTCGGCCCTTGAGACCGAAGCCAAGGCCTTGGATGAAGATCTGCGCACTGCGCTCATGTCCTTGCCCAATATCATGTCCGACGAAGTGCCCGAGGGGGCCGATGAAGACGATAATGTCGAAATCCGCAGCTGGGGCAGCCCGCGCGTTCTGGAATTCGAGGCGAAAGAGCATTTCGATCTGCCCGGCGTAAAACCCGGCATGGATTTCGAAATGGCGGCAAAACTTTCGGGCGCGCGCTTTGTGGTGCTCACCGGCGCTGTGGCCCGCATCCATCGGGCCTTAGCGCAATTCATGCTCAATACCCATGTGGATGAAAACGGGCTGACAGAGGCCTGGACCCCTGTTTTGGTGCGTGAAGAGATGATGTTTGGCACCGGGCAATTGCCCAAATTTGGTGAAGACAGCTATCAAACCCGCGAAGGTTGGTGGCTGGTTCCCACCGCAGAAGTAACCTTAACAAACACCGTCAATAATTTGATTGTGAAAGAAAACACTCTTCCCCATCGCTATGTGGCGCAGACCCAATGCTTCCGCTCTGAAGCGGGCAGCGCCGGGCGCGACACTTCGGGCATGCTGCGCCAGCACCAGTTTGAAAAGGTCGAGATGGTCTCGATCACCACGCCGGACAGCTCGCTTGAGGAACATGCGCGCATGACCCGCTGCGCCGAGGATATTCTGGAAAGGCTCGAGCTGCCCTATCGCACCATGCTGCTTTGCACTGGCGATACCGGGTTTGGGGCGCAGAAAACCCATGATCTAGAGGTCTGGCTGCCTGGCCAAGGGAAATATCGCGAGATCAGCTCGGTCTCAGTATGCGGGGATTTCCAGGCCCGGCGCATGAATGCGCGCTATCACCCCGCCGATGGGGGCAAGCCACAATTTGTGCATACACTTAACGGGTCTGGCCTGGCCGTGGGCCGCACGCTCATCGCGGTGCTGGAAAACGGGCAAAACGCCGATGGCGGCGTGGATCTGCCCGCGGTTTTGGCCCCATATCTGGGTGGCAAAACCCATCTGAGCCCAGACGGGGAGTTGCAATGAGCTTTGACCCTGATCGCGCCCGGCTGGCTTCGGTCTTAGTCTTCACCGCCAGCCTGGCCTTTGCGGTCTCGCCCTTTATCTCGGGCGGATTCGAGGGCTTTACCGCTGATCAATTCCCAATTTCTCAGGCGCAGGCCCCCATCGTACCAGCCCCTTGGGCCTTTTCTATTTGGGGGCTGATTTATGCGGGGCTGTTGGTGCATGCGTTTTACGGCATGGTCAAACGCGATGATGATCCCGAATGGGCCGGGATGCGCTGGCCGCTTTTTGTCAGCCTCGGCCTTGGGGCAAGTTGGATTAGTGTCGCCCAGCAAAGCCCTGTAATTGCGACAGTTCAAATCTGGCTCATGCTGATTTTCGCGCTGATCGCACTGGCCAAAGCTCCGCAATATTCAGATCGTTGGACCGCCCGCGCACCATTGGCGATTTATGCCGGTTGGCTCAGCGCCGCCGCTCTTGTGTCGCTGGCCTTATGCTTGGCAGGCTATGGGATCGGCTTTGATGCCATGGGCTGGGCTTTGGCCGGGCTGATCGCTTTGCCGGTCTTGGCCATGGCTGTACGCGCGGTGATCGGGGTGGTGCTGGAATATAACCTGGCGGTGATCTGGGCTCTTGCGGGCATTGCCGCCGCCAATATCGCCACCGCCCCGGCCATCACCGGGCTTGCCCTGACCGGCGCAGTGGGGCTGGCGCTGCCTTTGATCCTCAAGCGCGGCCAGGATGCGTAAGGCGCTCGGGGCCCTGTTGCTTTGGGCTCCGCTGGCCGCACTGGCGCAAGAGGCCCCGCTGAGCGCTGAGGCGTTCGAGGCCTTCACCCAGGGCAAGACCCTCGTGTTCAGCACCAATGGCATCGAATTTGGCGCGGAGGAATATCTCCCTGGGCGCAAGGTCCGCTGGGCCTTTCTTGGCCAAGAATGCATGGATGGGGAATGGTATCCGCGCGGGGATTTGATCTGCTTTCGTTATGATCAGCAGGCGGGCGAGCAATGTTGGCATTTCTTTCTGAAAGGCGGCGCGCTCACGGCACGGGCCCGTGATCCCGGCGATCCGGGTGATCTGTTCACAACCCGGCGCAGCCCAGAGCCGCTATTTTGCCTCGGGCCAGAAATCGGCGTTTAATCATCAAATAGCGAGCCTTGCGCCGCGCCGCCGGATTTGCGTTTGCGCGCAGGGCTGGCCTGCCCAAGAGCCAATCGCCCATCAGCAAATTCGATTTCCAATGCGGGGCGGCGGGCGGCCTCGGCCTTGGTGGTGATCACCTCATCGCCGGCGCGAATCACTGCAAAGCCCCGGCGCAGGGTTTCGGTATAGCCAAGCGTCGCGCGCAGCCGGTCCACGGCCTCTAGCCGGTCCCGGCGCAAACGCAATTGCCCCGCCATCGCGGCCTCGAGCCGCTTAGCAACAGGCGGCAATCTCAAACCTGCCTCTTGCACCCGCCGATGGGGAGCTGCCGCCGCCAGCCGAGCCGAAAGCGCCGCCAAGCGCTGCGCCTCGCGCTGCACCGCCCGGCCTGGCGCTGCCTCTAGCCGCGCGGCGCGGCTGGCCAATGCATCCTGGCGCGATGCGATTTGCGATTGCAAAGCAAGCGGGCTGAGCCGCGCCCCGGCCCCGGTCAATTGCAAGCGGCGGTTTTGCGCATAGCTGCGCAAAGCGCGCGGCAGGCGCTCCCCGGCCAGATCCAGCCTTTGGCGAGGAATATCGGTCAGGCTTTCCGGGCGCGGCAAAGCCCGGCCAAGATCGCGCAGCCGCTGCTGACGCAGCCCCACCGCTTGCCCGGCAGCGCGGGTCAAGCGCGCTCCTTGCTCGGCCATCCAGCCCATCAGATCACGGCGCACTGGCACTGCCATTTCCGCCGCCGCTGTGGGCGTGGGCGCGCGCTGATCTGAGGCGTAATCAATCAAAGTTGTGTCGGTCTCATGGCCCACCGCCGAGATCAGCGGAATCGCACTGCCCGCCGCAGCGCGCACCACGGATTCCTCGTTAAACCCCCATAAATCCTCTAAAGATCCGCCGCCGCGGGCCACGATCAGCACATCGGGCCGGGGCACCGCGCCGCCAGGGGTTAAAGCGTTGAAACCTTCAATGGCGCGGGTGACTTCGGAGGCGCATTTCTCGCCCTGCACCGCCACTGGCCAAATGAGCACTTGCCGGGGAAACCGATCGCGCAGCCGGTGCAAAATATCCCGGATAACCGCCCCCGAGGGCGAGGTCACCACCCCGATCACTTCGGGCAGATACGGCAGCGCGCGCTTGCGCTCGGGGGCGAACAGCCCTTCGGCCTCCAGCTTGCGCTTGCGCTGATCCAGCATCGCCATGAGCGCGCCCACACCCGCAGGCGCGATGCTTTCGATCACCATTTGGTATTTCGACTGGCCCGGGAAGGTCGTCAGCCGCCCCGTGGCGATCACCTCCATGCCCTCTTCGGGCTGGGTGCGCAGGCGCGCGGCCTGGCCTTTCCAAATCACCCCGGCCAGAACCGCCCGGTCATCTTTGAGATCAAGATAGACATGGCCCGAACGCGGCCGCGACACGCGCCCGATCTCGGCCCGCACCCGCACATGGGCGAAATTGCCCTCCACCATGCGTTTGACCGCGCCGGAGATCTCTGAAACCGTAAATTCCGGTGTGTTCGGCCCCGGTTCTTGGGGATCCTCGAATAATGGACCATCATCAATCAGATCGGACATTGGCCCCTCGCTTTGCCGGTGTCTTGCCCCTGGGCAGCTTCCAGCCTAGACCCAGCGGCGGGCAAGGCCAAGGAGGCAGTGGCGGTGAATATCCTAATTCTTGGTGGTGGCGGGCGCGAACATGCGCTGGCTTGGGCGGTGAAACAAAACCCCAAATGCGACCGGCTGATCGTGGCGCCGGGCAATGCGGGCATTGCGCAGATCGCATGGTGCGCGGCGTTGGACATTCTTGATGGCGCAGCGGTTGTGGAATTTTGCAACGAGAACACCGTGGAAATGGTGATCATAGGCCCCGAAGCGCCTTTGGCGGCCGGGGTGGCCGATGCGGTGCGCGCGGCGGGGATCTTGTGTTTTGGCCCCTCGGCGGGCGCTGCGCAGCTTGAGGCCTCCAAAGCCTTTACCAAAGAGATTTGCGATGCAGCAGGCGCACCCACAGCCGCTTGGGCCCGCTTTACCGAGGCCGAGGCCGCGAAGGATTACATCAAAGCCCAAGGCGCGCCGATTGTGGTCAAGGCCGATGGGCTGGCCGCGGGCAAAGGCGTGGTTGTGGCCGAAACCGAAGATCAAGCCCTGGCCGCCATTGATGATATGTTCGGCGGGGCTTTTGGCGCGGCGGGCGCTGAGGTGGTGATCGAGGAATTCATGGCCGGGGAAGAGGCGTCTTTCTTTGTGCTCTGCGATGGCCAGGACGCGCTGGCCATTGGCACGGCGCAGGATCACAAGCGCATTGGCGAGGGCGATACCGGCCCAAATACCGGCGGTATGGGGGCCTATTCCCCCGCCCCGATCCTGACCGAAGCACTGCAAGAGCAGGTGATGGAGCAAATCATCCGCCCGACCCTGGCCGAGATGGCCCGCCAAGGCATGCCGTATTCCGGCGTGCTTTACGCGGGGCTGATGATCGAGAACGGCCAAGCCCGGCTGGTGGAATATAATGTGCGCTTTGGCGATCCTGAATGTCAGGCGCTGATGCTGCGCCTGGGCGCGCAAGCCTTTGACGCGATCCATGCCTGCGCCGAAGGCCGCCTGAGCGAAGCCCGCATCGATTGGGCCGATGATCACGCCATGACCGTCGTGCTCGCGGCCGAAGGCTATCCGGGATCTTATGAAAAAGGCAGCGTGATTGGCGGGCTTGAAGATTTGCCCGAAGACAGCTGCCATATGATGTTCCATGCGGGCACCACTGAACTGGATGGTAAGATCACCGCCAGCGGCGGGCGGGTGCTGAATGCCACCGCGCGCGGCACCGATCTGGCCCAGGCGCGGGAGCGCGCTTATGGGCTGGTCAGCGGCGTGAACTGGCCCGAAGGCATCCACCGCCGGGATATTGGCTGGCGCGCTCTGAAATAAGCCGCGCCTAGTCAGCTCGCAAGGGCGGTTTCGCCCCTTGCGGGCTTCCCAAACCCGGCGCGCTTGCCTATGTGGCAAGCCATGACACAAAGCCTTCATATCATCGGTGGCGGCATGGCCGGTGCCGAAGCCGCTTGGCAAGCCGCGCAGGCGGGCGTGCCCGTGATTTTGCATGAAATGCGCCCCCAGACCGGCACCTTTGCCCATCAAACCGGCGATTTGGCCGAGATGGTGTGCTCTAATTCCTTCCGCTCTGATGATGATGAGCAAAACGCCGTGGGCTTGCTGCATTGGGAAATGCGCGCGGCAGGCGGGCTGATCATGGAGATGGCCGATACCCATTCCCTGCCAGCGGGCGGGGCGTTGGCGGTGGATCGCGAGGCCTTTGCCCGCGCGGTCACCGAAAAGCTCATGGCGCATCCGCTGATCACCCGCAAAACTGGCGAGATCACCGCATTGCCGCCCGCCGATCAGCCCAGCATCATCGCCACCGGGCCGCTGACCTCTGGCGCGCTGGCCGAAGCGATCCAGGCCGAAACCGGCGCTGACGCCCTGGCCTTTTTCGATGCCATCGCCCCCATCGTCTATGCGGAAAGCGTGGATATGGACAAAGCCTGGTTCCAATCGCGCTATGACAAGGGCGAGACCGAGGAAGAGCGCAAAGCCTATCTCAACTGCCCTATGGATCGCGACCAATATGAGGCGTTTATCGACGCGCTTTTGGCCGCTGATAAGACCGAGTTTCATGACGGCGAGACCGCGAAATATTTTAATGGCTGCCTGCCGATTGAGGTGATGGCCGAGCGGGGCCGCGAGACCCTGCGCCATGGGCCCATGAAACCGGTGGGCCTGACCAATCCCCATCAGCCCGATGTCAAAGCCCATGCGGTGGTGCAGCTGCGCCGGGATAACGCTTTGGGAACGCTGTTTAATATCGTGGGCTTTCAGACCAAGATGAAATACGGGGCGCAAACAGATGTGTTCCGCATGATCCCCGGTTTGGAAAATGCCCGCTTTGCCCGGCTGGGCGGCATTCACCGCAATACTTTTCTGAACAGCCCCACGCTGCTTGGCCGGGATCTGCGCTGGAAAGCCCATCCCCATATTCGCTTTGCCGGGCAAATCTCGGGGGTGGAAGGCTATGTGGAAAGCGCGGCCATGGGGCTCTTGGCCGGGCGGCTTGCTGCGGCTGAGATCCAAGGCAGCCCCCTGCCCCCGCCGCCGCGCGACAGCGCCACCGGCGCATTGGTGGCCCATATCACCGGCGATGCCGAGGCGAAAACCTTTCAGCCCATGAATGTGAATTTCGGGCTATTCGCGCCAGTGGATCTGCGCGGCGGGCGCAAGAATCGTCCGGCCCGCTACAAAGCCTATACTGATCGGGCCAAAGCCGCTTGGCAAAGCTGGCTGGCCGGGGATCTGAGCCAAGCGGCGGAGTAACCGGATGAATTACATTCTGGCGATTTTTCTGCCGCCGCTCTCGATCCTGCTGGCCGGGCGGCCTTTCGTGGCGATTGTGACGTTTTTCATCTGGGTGCCCGCAATCATTTTTTCCGGTGGGCTGACCCATCCGATGTTTGTGATCTTGGCCTGGCTGCTCATTCACTTGGCTGGCACGGCCAAGCTCATGCGCAACCAGGAAGACTGATCGGGGCTGATGATCACGCGTTTTGCCCCTTCGCCCACTGGGCCGCTGCATCTGGGCCATGCCTATTCCGCGATGCTGGCCCATGACATGGCGCGCGCCGCCGGGGAGCAATTTCTACTGCGGCTTGAGGATCTGGACCGTGAGCGCTGCAAGCCAGAATGGGAAATGCTGATTGAAACCGATCTGACCTGGCTTGGGCTGAACTGGCCCCGCCCGGTGCGCCGCCAATCAGAGCATCCCGGTGATTACACCGCCGCGCTTGAGCGGTTGATCGCCCTGGATCTAATCTATCCCTGCCGCTGTAACCGGGCCGATATTCGCGCCGCGCTCAGCGCTCCGCAAGAAGGGGTGCCCCTGGGGCCCGATGGGGTGATTTACCCCGGCACATGCCGCGCCCGCCCCCTGACCGAGCGCGCCCCTGGCGATGCGCTGCGCCTGAATATGGCCAAAGCCGCCGCACTTGCCGAAGATCTGCAATTTACTGAGACCGGACCGATTCATCCTGGCCCCCATCACGTTTCCCCCGCGCATCTGACCCAAGGCATTGGCGATGTGGTTCTGGCCAGGCGCAGCACCGGGGCCATTGCGTATCATCTGGCGGTTGTGGTGGATGATGCCCTGCAAGGGATCAGTGATGTGATCCGCGGCGCGGATCTGTTCGAGGCCACAGCCATCCATCTGCTGCTGCAACGCCTGCTGGATCTGCCCAGCCCACGCTATCATCATCACCAACTGATCCGCGATGGGGCGGGCAAACGTCTGGCCAAGCGCGATGATGCCCGCGCCCTGCGCCTTTATCGCGAAGCGGGCAAAACACCCGCTGATATTCGCGCCATGGTCAATCTTCCATCGGCTTCATAAGCTCGACCTCTTCGCCATCGCGCACGGCTGTGTAGAAACAATTGCGGCGATTGGTATGGCAGGCCGGCCCGGTTTGATTGACCAGCACCAGCAAGCAATCGCGGTCGCAATCCAGGCGGAAATCCACCAATTCTTGCACATGGCCCGAGCTTTCGCCTTTGACCCAAAACGCCTGGCGCGAGCGGGACCAATAGGTGACCTTGCCGCTCTCTAAGGTCCGGGCGACGGAGTCGGCATTCATCCAGGCCATCATGAGGATCTCATGGGTGGTGGCATCTTGTGCGATGGCAGGGATCAGCCCATCGGCATTGAAACGGAGGGTTGCGGGATCAAATGGCATCCGACATCCTTTGCATTGGCGCGTCAAAGCCCTAGCTATGCCAAACGCCCCAGCGGAGAAAGCACCAATGGCCGAGTCGGATCTGATCAAGCTCTATTCCCAGAAGATTCTGGGACTGGCTGCGGATATTCCCCATATGGGCCATCTGGAAACCCCCAGTGGCACCGCCCGCAAACGCGCGCCGCTTTGCGGCTCGGTGGTCTCGGTAGATCTTGTGCTCAAAGACGGCCATGTGAGCGAATTTGCCCAAGATGTGAAAGCCTGCGCTCTGGGCCAAGCGGCGGCCTCGGTTCTGGGGCGTCACGTGATCGGGATGGACCGTGCGGGGGTGCAGCGCGGGCGCGATGAGCTTTACGCCTTGCTCACCCAGGATGGCCCGCCCCCGGCCGCGCCCTTTGAAGAGCTTGAATTGCTTTCTGCCGCAAAGGAATTCACCAATCGCCATGCATCGATTTTACTGGCTTTTGATGCCACGCTCGCGGCTTGGGACGCGGCCGAAAACGCTGCCTGCGCCTGATCACCACCCGGCCATCTTGGATGTAAAAAAACCGCTGCGCCCGGCAGGGTCACAGCGGCAGGAAGCGATCAGAGGGCGATACCACGCGCAGGGCGGCGCGGCAGTGGGACGGGTTCACAGGCAGGCGAACCAAAAGCCCCGCAGATCACAGGCAGATCAGGTCATTAGAAATCCCGGTTACAGCAGCGGGAAAATCTGAGTGCTGGACAAAAAGATCACGCCAACGGCCAAAACCCCTACGAAATCTTCGAGCAGATAAGGACGGGCGCGGCGCAGCTTGTGAAGAATCAAACTCATGGTCTTGTCTCCTCAATGTTCTGTTTATGTTTTGTTCTCTTTTGCGCCACATGTAAAGAACTTTTTAAGAACATATGAGAACAAAGCGTATCATCCCGCATTCAGGTAAGTCAGCGCGCGGGCCTGATCCATGAGGTCCAGCAACAGCCGCAAAGCGTGGCCCCGCGGGCTTTCTAGCTGTGGATCGCGGGCCAAAATGGCCGCCGCATCGCGCCGGGCCATGGCCATCAGCCCGCTTTGGCGCTCTGCATCGGCCATGCGAAACCGGGGCAAGCCCGATTGCGCTGTACCCAGAACATCGCCTGCACCGCGAATGGCCAGATCCTCTTCGGCGATGCGGAACCCATCCTCGGTATCACGTAACAGTTTCAGCCGCCGCTCGCCCGTATCCGATAAGGGCGCGCGATACAGCAGCACGCAGGTCGCCTCGGCCCCGCCGCGCCCGACCCGGCCGCGTAGCTGATGCAATTGCGCCAGACCAAAGCTTTCGGCCCGCTCAATCACCATGATCGAGGCATTGGGCACATCCACCCCCACTTCGATCACCGTGGTGGCCACAAGCACCGCCCGGCGGCCTTCCCGGAACGCCGCCATTTCCGCTTCTTTTTCTTCGCTGGGCATTTGCCCATGCACCAGCGCCACTTGATCGGTGCCCAAGGCCGCCCGCAGGGAACGCGCGCGGTCCTCCACTGCCACCAGATCCACCAAATCGCTTTCTTGCACTAAAGGACAAACCCAATAGGCTTGCTGGCCCCGTGCAATCGCCCCTTTAAGGTGGCTGGTCATTTCCTCAAGCCGCGCATCTGACACCAGCGCAGTGCGCACCGGTTTGCGCCCTGGCGGTTTTTCATCAAGCACCGACAGATCCATATCCCCAAAGGCCGAAAGCGCGAGGGATCGCGGGATCGGCGTGGCTGTCATCACCAAAATATCCGCTTGGGGGCCTTTTTCGGCCAGGCGCAACCGCTCGCGCACCCCAAAGCGATGCTGCTCGTCGATCACCGCCAGGCGCAGATCGGCAAAGCCCACATCCTTTTGAAACAGCGCATGGGTGCCCACAGCGATATGGATCTCGCCCGCTGCGAGGGCGGCGCGTTTTTCCCGCCGCTCAACCGCCCCATCAGCGCCCAAAATCGCCTCAATACGGATCGGCAAATCCCCGGCCATCTGCCGCAACGAGGCCAAATGCTGCCGCGCCAGCAATTCGGTTGGGGCCATCAGCGCGCCCTGCCCGCCGGCCTCTACCGCGATCAGCAGCGCCAGAAACGCCACCAGGGTTTTGCCCGCGCCCACATCCCCTTGCAGCAAACGATACATGCGGCTGCCCGTTGCCAAATCCGCCGCAATCTCTGCCAAAGCCCGGCGCTGCGCCCCGGTGGGCGCGAAAGGCAGCGCCGCCAATACCTGATCTTGCAGAACGCCGCTGCCTTGACTGGCGCGTCCAGGTTGAGCCGCGCGATCCGCCCGCGCCAGGCCCAGCATCAGCTGATGGGCCAGCACTTCATCATAGGCCAGCCGCCGCCGCGCCGGAGCATCCTGCGCCAGATCGCTTTCCCCACTAGGCGCATGGGCCGCGCGCAAAGCAGCAATCCAATCAGGCCAATGCTCTCGCGCCACCAGCGCAGGATCGTGCCATTCGGCCACGTCCTCAGGCAGGCGCGCCAAAGCCCCGGCAATGGCCGTGGACATCACCCGCGCACTGACCCCTGCGGTGAGCGGATAGATGGGTTCAAAAGCCGGGATCTGCGCGGAATTTTCAACCGGCAGCACATGATCAGGATGGGGCATTTGATAAATGCCATCGAATATTTCCATCTTACCAGACACCAGCCTGCGGCTGCCCGGCGGCGCGAGATCGCGCAGATAGGCCCCCCGGGCGTGGAAATAGATCAAAGTAAAGCTGACGCCGCTATCTTGCACTTCGATACGGTAAGGCCGCCCGGATTTCGCCGGCGGGTGATGGGCCCCGATCTCCACCTCAACCGTGGCGATCATGCCGGGGCTGACCTCTTGCACGCTGGCGCGCAAACGGCGATCTTGCCCGCCGCTGGGCAGATGAAACAGCAAATCCCGCGGCGTGGTGATGCCCAAAGCGCCCATGGCCTCGGCGGTTTTTGGACCCACCCCTTTGAGGGTTTCCAGATCCGCGAATAGCGGGAAAAAGGCGGGCGCTCGGGCGCTCATGCCTCGCCGATCAAGGCGCGCCAAGCCTCTTCGCTCAGCACCTCAACCCCCAGATCTGCGGCTTTTTTGGCTTTGGATCCGGCCCCATCCCCGGCCACCAGATAATCGGTTTTCTTCGACACGCTGCCCGCCACTTTGGCCCCAAGGCTTTCGGCCCGTGCCTTGGCCTCGGCCCGTGTCATTTGCGTTAACGTGCCAGTAAAGACCACGGTTTTTCCCGCCACTGGACTATCGGCATTGGCCAGGGCCGGGGGCGGGGGCGGGGCAATCTCCAGATGGGCGATGAGCCGGTCAATCGAGGCGCGCTCGGCCGGTTGCGCCAAGCTTGCAGTGAGCGAGGCCGCCATCACCGCGCCGACCCCATCGATGGACAGCAAATCCTCCATAGCCGCGTCATCGTTGGGGGCCGCATCAACCCCGGCCACAAAGGCTTGCCATGTGCCGTAATGCTGCGCCAAAAGCTTGGCCGCCGCCTCGCCCACATGGCGCAGGCCCAAAGCGAAAATCACCCGGTCCAGCGGAATCTGCCGCTTGGCCTCAATCGCCGCAAACAGCTTTTCGGCTGATTTCGCGCCCCAGCCTTCGCGGTTTTTCAGCTGCTGCGCACCGCTGCCGTAACGCTCTTTCAGGCAGAAAATATCCGCCGGTTCCTTGACCCAGTCCGATTGGTAAAACTGCTCCACCTGTTTCGCCCCGAGCCCTTCAATGTCAAAGGCCGCGCGCGAGACAAAATGCTTGAGCTTTTCCACTGCCTGAGCCGGACATATCAGCCCGCCAGTGCAGCGGCGCACCGCATCTCCGGGCTCGCGCATGGCCACGGACCCGCAGCGCGGGCAGGTTTCAGGGAAAACATAAGCTCGCGCGTCTTCCGGGCGGCGGGTCAGATCCACATTGGCGATCTTGGGGATCACATCGCCGGCGCGATATACCTCCACCCAATCGCCTTCGCGGATATCCTGGCCGCCTCGGATCTCGGCACCATTGGCATCACGCCCGGCGATGTAATCCTCGTTATGCAGCGTCGCATTGGACACCACGACCCCGCCCACGGTCACCGGGGTCAGCCGCGCCACGGGCGAAAGCGCGCCAGTGCGGCCAACTTGAATATCGATAGCCTCAAGGCGGGTCCAAGCGGTTTCGGCGGGAAATTTATGGGCAATCGCCCAACGCGGCGTGGTAGATCGCAACCCCAGCCGCGCCTGATAGCTCAAGTCATCGACCTTATAGACCATGCCATCAATATCATATCCCAGCAGCGCCCGGCGCGCGGCGATCTCGCTGTGATGGGCCAAAAGCGCGCCGGGACCACTGGCTTCGCGGGTATTGTCATTCACGGAAAAACCAAAGGATTTCAGTCGTTCCAAGGCTTCCCATTGGGTTTCGGCCAAAGGCGCGGAAAGCGCGCCCCAAGCATAGGCGAAAAAGCGCAGCGGGCGTTTGCGGGTGATCTCGGCATCAAGCTGGCGCAGCGATCCGGCGGCGGCATTGCGCGGATTGGCAAAAGGTTTCGCACCTGCCGCTTCTTGCCGGGCATTGAGCGCCGCGAAATCCTCATGATGCATATAGACCTCGCCGCGGATCTCTAGGATCTCTGGCGCGCCGGCAATGGTTTGAGGGATATCAGCGATGGTGCGGGCATTGGCGGTGACATTCTCGCCGATACTGCCATCACCGCGGGTGGCTGCTTGGATCAAAACACCGTTTTCATAGCGCAGCGATAGCGACAGCCCGTCGATCTTGGGCTCGCTGGTGTAAGTGAGCGGTGCCTCGTCCCCAAGCCCCAGATAGCGCCGCACACGGATGTCGAAATCTTGCACATCTTCAGCGTTAAAGGCGTTTTCCAAAGACAGCATACGCTGCGCATGGGTGACTTTGGCGAACCCCTCTGCCACCGGGCCGCCCACCGCTTCGCTTGGGCTATCGGCCCGCTTAAGCTCTGGAAAACGCGCCTCTATCGCCGCGTTGCGCTGTTTCAGCGCGTCATATTCCCCATCGCTGATCTCGGGGGCGTCATGAGTGTGATAGGCCTCATTGGCGCGGTGCAGTTCTTTGGCCAAGCGTTCCAGCTCGGCCCGCGCTGCGTCAAGGCTCAACGTCTCGATATCTGTGAGATCCAACCGCCACACTCCCTTGGTTTGGCCCAAGGGATAAGTAGCCGCGCCGCCGGGGTCTAGAGCCCCCGGCCCAAAACCCTATCAAGCGCTGGCCGCATAGGGGGTATTTTCCGCATCAGTGCCCGGTTCAGGATCGCGCAGCACATATCCGCGCCCCCAAACGGTTTCGATATAGTTCTCGCCGCCAGTGGCTTGGCTAAGCTTTTTGCGCAGTTTGCAAATGAACACATCGATGATTTTCAGCTCTGGCTCATCCATGCCCCCGTAAAGATGGTTTAAAAACATCTCTTTGGTCAGGGTGGTGCCTTTGCGCAAAGACAGCAATTCGAGCATCTGATATTCCTTGCCCGTCAAATGCACCGGTTGCGCCCCAACCTCCACGGTTTTGGCATCCAAGTTCACTGCGATTTTGCCGGTCCGGATCACTGATTGTGAATGCCCTTTCGAGCGCCGGATGATGGCATGGATTCGCGCCACCAATTCCTCGCGATGGAAGGGTTTGGTCAGGTAATCATCGGCACCAAAGCCAAAGCCTTTGATCTTGTTATCGGTGTCATCAGAACCGGACAGAATCAGGATCGGCGTTTCCACCTTGGCCAAGCGCAACTGTCGCAGCACTTCATGGCCGTTCATATCTGGCAAGCCCAGATCAAGCAGGATCAAGTCATAATCATAGAGCTTGGCCAGATCGATGCCTTCTTCGCCCAGATCCGTGCAATACACGTTCAGGTTGGCATGGGTCAGCATGAGCTCAATACTTTTGGATGTTGTAGGATCGTCTTCCACCAGCAGCACACGCATTGCCAGCCTCCGTAATGTCCATTTAATCTCTGAGACTTTGATGAAGAACCATTAACCTACAGTTACCGTAAGCATTAACGATGAAGAAACAATCTAAAATTGTATTTTCTTTATCGGTACTCCTGAACGCGTGTGGTCTTCAAAGCCGCTTCTCCATGGTTTTCAATAGCATAGGACCAGCTGGCGAATTCCTCTCCTGAGAGATCATAGCGTTCATAGGCTTCAGCTTCGGTGATCAAGCCATATTTCACAGCCTTCACCACCAAAGCCTTGCGGCTGGCCACCCAGCGGCGGGTTTTCGGTGACGGCAGATCGGCGCGGGTCATAGTTGACCCGTCGGGCAGCTTTACCACGCGCGGCCCATCGACTTTGCGAATATACATAACATCCCCTCACTAACCACGTTGAGAGACTTGCCATAAAGCGGGTAATGGAGAGTTGATGCCGTACTTGTTTTTAGGGCGGATTTTCTTATATCTCGCCTTTGATTTTCCCGAACCGGACCATGATGATGTCACCCGTGCTGAATTCGCTCGGCTTTGCAAAGCCGCCCTCTGAAACCCGCGTGGTCGTGGCCATGTCCGGGGGCGTGGACAGTTCTGTGGTGGCAGCCCAGCTTGCGGAAGAAGGCTACGATGTGGTCGGTGTCACTTTGCAGCTTTACGACCATGGGGCAGCCTTGGCGAAAAAGGGTGCTTGCTGCGCCGGGCGCGATATCCATGATGCCCGCCGGGTGGCCGAGCGCATGGGCTTTCCCCATTATGTGCTGGATTATGAAAACACCTTTCGTGATGCGGTGATTGACGAGTTCGCCGAAAGCTATCTGGCCGGGGCGACCCCAGTGCCCTGTATTCGCTGTAATGAACGGGTGAAATTCCGCGATCTTCTGGAAACCGCCAAAGATCTGGATGCAGATTGCATGGCCACGGGCCATTACATTCAGCGCAAAACCGGCGCCGCGGGGCCAGAGCTGCATTGCGCCGCCGATCCGGTGCGCGATCAAAGCTATTTCCTGTTCTCCACCACCGCCGAACAGCTATCCTATCTGCGCTTCCCCCTGGGCCATCTGCCCACCAAAGACGCCACCCGCGCCCTGGCGGTAAAATACGGGCTGCCGGTGGCGGACAAACCCGACAGCCAGGACATATGCTTTGTGCCTAATGGCGATTATGCGGCGGTGATCGAAAAGCTGCGCCCGGGCGCGGCTGATCCTGGCGAGATCGTGGATATGGAGGGCACTGTGCTGGGCACCCATCGCGGGGTGATCCATTACACCATTGGTCAGCGCCGCGGGCTTGGCATTGGCGGGCTCAGCACGCCGCTTTATGTGGTCAAGCTCGATCCAGAAACCCGGCAAGTTGTGGTCGGGCCGAAAGACGCGCTAAGCACGCGGATCGTGCCAATCCGCGAGATCAACTGGCTGGGTGACACCCCCCTTGAGCCGGGCCAGAACCTTGAGATCGCAGTCAAAGTCCGCTCCACCCGCCCGCCGCGAGAAGCGGTGCTGCGCCCGCTTGAAAACGGTCTGGCCGAGGTAGAATTGATCGCGCCCGAAGAAGGGGTTAGCCCCGGACAAGCTTGCGTGTTCTATGATCCGGCCAGCAGCCGGGTATTGGGCGGCGGCTGGATTTGGCGCGGCTATTAAGCCCTCTTCAAACCGTCCAGCACCGCGCGGGCCGCACGCAGCCCAGGGGCCTCACCGCCCCGGCCCAAACGCTCCATGGTAAGGCGCGCTGCCTCTCGCTGGGTTTGCGGCTCATCCAGTAGATCGAGAAGCGCTGGCGCGATCAGTTTCGGCTGGCAATTCTCGGCTAGAAACTCCGGCACCGCGCGGCTGTCTGAGACCAGATTGACCAAAGTGACTGTGTCCACCAGCAGCATCCGGCGCAGCATGATCCGGGTAAGCCAGGCCATGTCATAAGCGATCACCATAGGCGTATCCGCCGCCGCCAGTTCCAAAGACACCGTGCCCGAGGCCGCAAGCGCCAGATCCGCCGCCCCAAAGGCGGCCCGCTTGCGCCCCCCATCTGGATCCTCTGCCGGGTCCAGCAAATGCAAAGGCCCGGGCCAATCCGCAGTGAGATCGCGCACCAGATCGGTGACCGCAGGGGCCATGGGTAAAATGATCTGCACATCCGGGCGTGCAGCTTGCATCTGGCGCAAGCTCTCGCCGAACACCTGGCCCAAGCGCGTGACCTCGCCCTTGCGCGAGCCCGGCAGCGCCAAAAGCAAAGGCGCATCGCCAATGCCAAGATCTGCGCGCAAAGCCGCGCAATCCGCCCCGCTGGCTTGCGGCGCGGTGGTGATGGGATGGCCCACAAAATCGCAGCGCATCCCCGCCGCTTCCATATAGGGCGGCTCAAAGGGCAAAAGCGCCAGCACCTGATCCACCATTTGCGCCATTTTCACAGCCCGCTTCGGCCGCCAAGCCCAGACCGATGGGGCCACGTAATGGACAATGCGAATACCGGGATCGGCCGCGCGCACCCGCTTGGCCACGCGGAGCGAGAAATCCGGGGCATCAATGGTGATCAACACATCTGGCCGCGTCTCAAGCACCGCTTCCACAGTTTGCAGCATACGCCGCCGTAAATGCGGGTATTTCGGCAGCACTTCGGCCAGACCCATCACCGAGAGCTCGGACATAGGGAAAAGGCTTTCAAGCCCAAGCGCTTGCATCTTGGGGCCCGCAAGCCCGGCGATCTCCGCCCCTGGCTCTAGCGCGCGCAAGCCCTCTACCAGCGCCGCCCCAAGGGCATCACCGCTATCCTCGCCGACCACGATGAATATGCGGGTCATGCGCCCGCCTCGCGCGCCCATAGGAACAGCCCTGCCGCATCGCAGGCGGCAATCACCGCCTCGCGGTCCAGTATGATCACGCCGCCCGCTTCGATCACCAGCCCGGCCAGCCCGGCCTCCGCCACGGCTTGGAC
>JAOXSB010000258.1 GCA_025800345.1 Mangrovicoccus sp.
GCAGGTCAATCACGAGCTCAACGCCGCTTATATCTATCTGGGCATGGCGTCTTATTTTGATGGTGAGGGTTTGTCCGGTTTTGCGAGCTGGTTCCGGGGGCATGCGCTGGAAGAAAAAGACCACGCCATGAAGCTTTACGACTTCTTGGTGGCCAATAATGTGAAAGTTATTCTGACCGCGCTTGAGGCCCCTTCGGTGGAGTATGCCTCGCCGGAAGACGCGATCACCAAGGCGTTGCGGCACGAGGAATTGGTCACCGATCTGATCAAAAAGCTCTTTGGCGCCGCGATGGAAGCCGGGGAATACACCGCCCAGCCGCTGCTGCATTGGTTCTTGGCCGAACAGGTCGAAGAAGAAGATGTGTTCTCCACCCGTTTGGAAGAGGTTCAGGCGGTTGCGGATCGTTTCCAGCTTTTGATGCTGGACAAGCAATTGGGCGAAGAAGCCGCCGCTGCCCAGCCGGCGGTGGAAGAGCCCGCCTAAGCGCAAGCGCATCGCCTGCGGGCGCTCTTGGCAAGATAATTGCTTTAAATGAACCGGGTGGCCTTGCTGCCCGGTTTTCGCATTTTCGGGCAGGTTGTCACAATCGCCCAATTTTTGTGGAAGCCTCTCTTGCGGGATTATTGTTTCCCGATAAATATAGTCAGGATTGTGCGCATGACTCGCACATGCACAGATTACGGATGGCTGGACCCATGCTTGCCCTTGCGCCAATTCAAAGCTCTCAGACTGGAAATGCTCTGTCTTCCTGCGCTTTGACGCCGAAAGGGGCGGCAATGCTTGCGGTGCTGCGCAAAGAGGCCGCCCGCTGCCGGGTCGCGCCGCACCTGGATCTGTTCGAAGCCTGTAGCCTATTGACGATGGACGAAGAAAAGGCCGCGAAACGCTATGCCACAGCGTTGTTGCGCACCCTTGCCCAGGCTTTGGGCCAGCGTGCAGTGGTCCATATGCCGGGATCAAATGAGATCAGCTTTGACGAGGCTTGGCTGTTGCGCCTGCTCGAACGGCTGAGCGCAGATGACAGCGATAGCGCTGGATTTTTGCTCTCGCGCCGGGTGCCGCAGCCCTATCGGCGGCCATTGATCTTTCTTCTGCGGGGGATCGTGGCGGATTGGCCCGCGCCCAGCGGGCATTCCTGACTTCTTTACTCATAAACAAGTCTTTGAAATTACTGAATTTGTCAGGTTTTATTCGCTTGCGATAGCTGTGGCGATGCTTAAATGCTGTGTGCAACAGCAAGCCAACGCCAGCCTCATCGCCAGCTTAAGCCAGCCAAAATCACCCACATACCAACGTTTTAAGCGCCAGCTAATGCTTGTGGTCCCCGGCCATGTGCATGCGCCAGCCACTGCCAGCACGCGGCGCCATTTCCCGCCCAGTTTGCCAGCCCGAAACCATAAGGCATGTAGGCAATATGCAAGTATTTTTGTCGGCAAAGTGACATCGAAAAAGAACTTTTGTCAGGTTTTTTACCCCTTGCAAGAGCTCAGTTTTGGAATAATTCTAAACTCACGGAAGCCAGCGTGAAAGCCAGCCACCAAAAATTATCTCTAGGGGAGCGAATTAAGATGACACAGACTGCCGCTTCGATGGGCACCGACGCCCAAACCGAAATCTGCAATGCATTGAACCAAACTGTTGCCGAAACCGCTGTGGTGACGATGTTGGCCCAGAATTTCCATTGGAACGTG
>JAOXSB010000003.1 GCA_025800345.1 Mangrovicoccus sp.
GCATCGAGCTTGTCCCAAGGCAGATCCATGGCAAAGGCCGCCGATGTGGCATCGCACAGGGTCAGACCATCGCGATCTGCGGGGATCACGTCACCGGTGGGCACACGCACACCAGAGGTGGTGCCATTCCAGGTGAAGCAAACATCTTTGTTGTAATCCAGCGCCGCCATATCGACGATCTCACCATAATCGGCAGTATGCACAGTGGCATCGAGCTTGAGCTGTTTGACCGCGTCAGTCACCCAGCCAGAGCCAAAGCTTTCCCAAGCGACCATTTCCACCGGGCGCTGGCCCAACAGGCTCCACATGGCCATTTCGAAAGCGCCGGTATCCGAAGCGGGCACGATGCCGATTTTGTAATCTTCCGGCACGCCCAGCACTTTGCGCGTGGTCTCGATCGCGTCTTTCAGCTTGGCTTTGCCAATGGCTGCGCGATGCGAACGACCAAGCGCGGCATCTGCCAGCGCCTCAAGCGTGAATGTCGGGGGTTTGGCACAAGGGCCAGAAGAAAAACGCGGATTAGCCGGCCGCGTGGCCGGAGCGGGGGTCGCCATTGGTGTTACCCTTCCAGATATTCGCGCTGCGTTGGGGCAGCGTGTCCCGCCGCCGCGTTTAAGGCAGAATCGCGTGCTCTGACAAGGGGATTTGCTTCATGATGATCTTGAGCTTGGCATCACAATTTCTTGCGCATTGCCATTAGGAAGCTCGAACGCGTTTGTGTTCGCGTGTGGTTATATTTTGCTTTTTAATATTTGGTTGCGGGGACAGGATTTGAACCTGTGACCTTCAGGTTATGAGCCTGACGAGCTACCGGGCTGCTCCACCCCGCGCCGGTGCAACCTTTGTTTGGGTAGGTTGCGATGTTTTTTTGTTATCGTATTGAGAGATATTCATGGTTTTTTTCTAGGTTTGGCGATGACCTACTCTCCCACGTCTTAAGACGCAGTACCATCGGC
>JAOXSB010000033.1 GCA_025800345.1 Mangrovicoccus sp.
TTCAAATAAGAAACATATTGTAATATATCGATAGATCTTGTCAAGACGCGTCGAATGGTACCACTCTCAGCTCAATCCGATCATTTGGTAGAAAGTTATACTCCAAAAAGAGTCAATTTTGTCGTTTTTGGTCCAAAGAGAAATCAAAAGTACGCTGGGGATTGGGCGTTTATGAACCGATTGAGCTGAAAATTTCAGAATATGTTCCCCTTGGTGTTTTGTTACACATATGTTCTAGGGAGCAGGATCCATCCACTACAACCAGAGTTATGGCAAGCCAAGTGACGACAGGTCGGTCGAAAACGCGAAAAATCGCAGGCTGGCGGACTTTGAAGCCGCCGTTCTCGCCGGCGGAGTGAGCGGTCATGACGCGCAGATCACACTCACAATGGGAGCCCATGAGACGCCTGTGTGCCAATTTTCAGCCCGATCCGACCAGCGAGCCAAGTGCCTTGCTTGTCCGTGGAAACTCCGCAAAATTCCTGGGGGGATCTTTAAGCCCGGTGGAGCCGGCGGCTCGTTGCGCCTATCGGCGCAACTCGCCGCGCGGGGCGCTTCGCGCCCCGCCCGGCTCCGCCGGGCAATGAAGGCTTTCCTTTGGC
>JAOXSB010000021.1 GCA_025800345.1 Mangrovicoccus sp.
TCAACAACCGCCGCCTGCTGCAACCCATCGGAAACATCCCGCCAGCAGAAGCCGAGGAGAAGTTCTGTGAACAGTGCAACCAGTTCGATAAAGTCGCGTGAAACGGAGTAATCAGCCTCCGGCAAAACCGGGGCGGTTCACCATGTGAGGCATCTGCGCCGTCGCTGCCGCGGAGTGTATCGTGGCCTAACCCACCAGTAAGGTGGTCGGTGTTGTCGCCGCGGGTGATTTGGTCATCTTCAGAACTGCCGATCAGGGTCTCGCCGCCTTCGAAATCGAGCACATTCTCCGTCAAGCTCTGCTCGAAATGATCGCCGTCCTGATCGGTGCTGCGGATGATCACACCAAGGCTTTGGGCGCGCTCATAAACCAGGCTTTCGCCGGCCCTCAGCCGCAGCTCATCGCCGATGATCTCGAACTTGCCCGAGGGATCGCTGATCAGCGTGTAGCTATGGGTATCGCCCGCATCGGGATCGGCGCTTTGCAGCACGCCCACCACCTGCCCGCCTGGGTCATAGGCCGCACCCACATCCCCGCCATCGGCCACGCTTTCCTGGATCGCGCCGCCAGAAGCAAAGCTGATCTCTGTCGGGGCTTGATTGGCAGGTGGATTGGATGCGCTTGGCGGGGTGCTGTGTTGGGCTGGTTCGGAAACGCTTGGGACTGTGCTGGTTTGAGATGTGGCCTCTGACCCTGCAGCGCTGCTGCTCTCACTGGGTTTAGGCGCTGTTTGCCGCGGGGCTCCCTGGGCATTGGTTGCTGTTTGCGTGTCGGGGGGCAGGGGTTTGCCCAAATTTAGATCCGGGGAAGCGCCATCATTACCTGGCAACTGCGCTTGTTGAACCGGCTGCGTGTTTGGGCCCTCATGGCCCGCGGCGCGGCCTTGGCCCTGCGCGGGTCCGATCTCTGCAAAGCCAGATGAGCCGGTCCGGGTGCCGCTGGTCAGATCAGCCGCCCGGGTCACACCGATGTCTTGGGGCGCGGTGCCATCGCCATCGCTGTCATAGGGAAATCCATGCTATCGGGCTGGGGGCTTTGGCCTGTATCATCTATGCGCGCCGGTGCGGCGCCCCCTGATCCGTCACTGCCTGGCGCCTCATCAGCGATCGCAGTGCTTGAGGGGAGCTGGGATAGACTGGCGGCAAAGAGCCCGCCAAAATGAACCGCGCCGCGGCCAATCGTCTGGGCATCTGCCCCATGGCCCTGCTCGGACGGCGACATATCGGGTTTCTCCTGACCTTGCGGCTTTGCTTGTCCTGGCGCCGCTTTCTCCGCACCGGCCCCTTTGGACACATTTTGCGCTTTTGGATCAGAGGATTTCTTTGCCATGACCAACACTCAAACCTGGGAAAAGACCGGCTCAACCTAGCGGTAAAGCGCTGGAAATTCACCGAAACCCTGTTGTCATGGTGAGCAAATGGTTAGCGCGGCAAGGGCGTTTGGGGGGCGTGAATGCTTGCTAGAGCGGCTGAGCCTACCGGCGCTGTCTTTGGCAAAAAGGGGCAGGGCATGCGCTGTTCAGATCCGCGCTGCCCCGTGCCCATGAGTGCGCCGCAGATGCAGGCACGCGATTTTATGGGATTTACCAGTTATTTGAGCGCTCGGGACTGGGCAATCTCTTGAAGCTGGGCGCGCAGGCTAGGTTGTTTCAGAAAGGACATCACCGGGGTCAAGCAGGGCGCGTTTTGCCTTCTATAAGGCGCAAATAGGATTAAAAATCTGTGCAAATTATGGATCGTGATCACGCTAGAATGCCAATATGGCGGGCTGATTTTGTCATTCGGCGGCCTCTTGCGCTTGAGGCGTAAGGCGAGCGAATTGCAAGGCGGGATCGTCCAATTGACCCTGTTTGAGCCGCCGGATTTCCATAAAATAATTCGAGCTAAGGGTCCAAGGATCTGTATCGGTTTGCCGGGGCATTTGCGCTTCGGCGCGGCGCACATAACCGGCGGCCAGATCCAAAAGCGGTTTGGAAGCTTCGAACTGGGCCGGGC
>JAOXSB010000057.1 GCA_025800345.1 Mangrovicoccus sp.
GAGGACAGCTCCCAAGCCGCATAGGCCAAAGGCGCAGCTGCCCCTGGCTGGATCAAATGGCTGACGGCGGCGGCGAGCCCTTGGGCATCATGGATCTCTACACTGGCATTGGCGGATACCAGCCGCGCATAGACATCTTGGAAATTATACACATGAGGCCCGTGCAGGATGGCCGAGCCTAGGGCGGCGGGTTCAAACGGGTTATGCCCGCCGATTTTCACCAGCGAGCCGCCCACAAAGCTGACCGGGCAGAGCCGGTACCAAAGCCCCATCTCGCCCAGGGTATCGGCCAGATAGACCTGGGTGTCGCGGCTGAGCTCTGCGCCTTTGCTGCGCCGGTCACAGCGCAGCCCGGCCTGTTGGATCAGCGCTTCGACCTCATCGCCGCGCTCGGGATGGCGGGGGGCCAGCACCAAAAGCAATGTGGGTGTGTGCAAGGCCGCTTGGGCATGGGCCTGCAATACCAGCTCTTCTTCGCCAGGATGGGTCGAGGCTGCCAGCCAAACCGGGCGCCCGGCAATGGATTTGGACAGGGCATTGCGGGCGTTTTCATCGCAGGGCGGGGGCGGAGTGCCTTCTTTCAATGTGCCGGTCACCGCGATGTTTTCCGGGGGAACGCCGAAATGGCGCATGGCTGTGGCGGTTTGATCATCTTGGACCTGAACCGCAGAAAAGCACCCAAGCAATGCCCGGGCCGCGCCGCCGAGCCAGCGCCAATTGCGCATACTGCGTTCGGACATGCGGCCATTGATCAGCAAGATGGGCGTGCCCGCGCGATGGGTTTCCACCAGCAGGGTGGGCCAAAATTCGCTTTCCGTCCAAATCGCCAGATCCGGCCGCCAATGGTCCAAAAAACGCCGCACATAAGCACGGGTATCCACAGGCACAAATTGGTGGCGGCAACGGGGCGGCATGCGCGCGGCTAGGATGGCCGCGGATGTTTTTGTGCCCGTGGTGACCAAAAACTCCAGGCCCGGATCTTGATTGCCCAAGCGCCGGATCACTTCAAGGATCGAGAGGCTCTCGCCCACCGAGGCCGCGTGAAACCACAGAAGTTTGCCCTCTGGGCGCGGCTGGCTCGCCTTGCCCCGACGCTCATCAATCCGCTGGGGATCTTCTTTGCCTTGGCTCAGGCGCTTTTTTAGAACGCGCTCGGCCAACCAATCCGCCCGTGCGGTGGCCGCCAAATAGGCAGAAAGTGAGAGCGAGCGGGGCATCGGGGTGGACAAGTTTAGCTGCCAAGCTCCTCGTCGCGCAGCCGGTGCAGATGGGCGATGAAATAGCGGGTATGGGCGTCATCCACCGTGCGCTGCGCTGCCGCTTTCCAGGCCGCATGGGCGCTGTCATAATCGGGGAACATCCCAACAATATCGATCTGGTCAATATCTTTGAATTGTGTGCTGGACGGGTCAACGAGCTCGCCGCCGAAAACGAGATGTAGTCTTTGGGTCATAATCATCTCCAATAGGGGTTTGCGCGGTTGTGGGGGAAACCCTGGTATGGGTCAAGAAAGCCTGGCGCCGCATGTGCCGTCACGGGGGGGCGTGGGGCAGATCGTGATCGCCGGGGTGATCAACCCGATTGGCTTTGATGCAGCATATCCCGGTGCACCTGGGCATTGGCAGCCAAAACCCCGGCGCTGCGTGGCTCGGGCTGGTTAAAGATCAGCGGCGCCCCGTGGCGATCAGTGATCGTTCCGCCGGCTTCTTGCACGATCAAACTTCCCGCGGCGCTATCCCATTCCCAGACCTTGCCAAAGCTGACGCTGGCATCAAAGCGTCCCTCGCCCACCAAAGCCAAGCGATAAGCCAGGGCAGAGCGCTGATGGCGGGCCACATCGGGCACCCCGCGGGGCCAATGTTTGGCATCCAGGCCCCATTTGTTGGTCAACAGCGCCGCGCCTCGCAATTCGGCCTGGGTGCTCACGCTGAGCGGGGCGTCATTGAGCGCCGCGCCGCCGCCGAGCTGTGCGGTGAACATCTCTTCCAATATGGGCAAAAACACCACCCCGGCGATCACTCGGCCCGCTTCAACCACGGCCAGCGCATGGGCCCAGGTTTTTTCCCCGGCGACAAAGGCGCGGGTGCCATCGATCGGGTCCACGATAAACACCCGCTCGCGCCCCAGCCTGTCGGTGTCATCAGGGGTTTCTTCGCTCAACCAGCCATATTCGGGCCGGGCGCTGCGCAGATGCTTGGTCAACATGGCATCTACCGCCAAATCGGCCTCGCTCACGGGGCTTTCATCGCCTTTCTTCCAGACCTCGGGATCGCGGCGCCAATAGCTCGCCGCCAAATCTCCGGCTGCCCGGGCAGCCTCGACCAACAAGGCCAGATCTGCGGCGGCGCTATCGCCAGGGGTTGGGCTGAGATCAGGCGCCTGCAATGGTCATTCCTTCGATCAGGATCGAGGGCACCACCCGCGACAGATGGGTGCGCGCATCATTGGCCGGAACCAGATTGCGCAACATGTCATGGAGATTGCCCGCAATGGTGCATTCATTGACCGCATAGGCGATCTCGCCATTCTCGATCCAAAGCCCCGATGCCCCGCGGGAATAATCCCCGGTGGTGGGGTTGATGGTGCTGCCGATCAACCCGGTGACAAGCAACCCCGTGCCCATTTGCGCGATCAGATCCTCGCGGCTGGCTTGGCCTGGGGTCAGAGCGATATTGGTGGCGCTTGGGCTGGGCGGGCCAGAAGGGCCGCGGCTGGCATTGGCGGTGCTTTGCAGCCCCAATTTCCGGGCGCTGGCCAGATCCAAGGTCCAGCCCATCAGCACCCCGTCTTGGATAATAGCGCGTTTGCTCGTGGGCAGGCCTTCGGCGTCAAAGGGGCGCGAGCCATTGATCCGAGGGCGCAGGGGATCTTCGATCACATCGAGGCCCTTGGGCAGCACTTGCTGGCCCAACCGGTCGCGCAGCCAAGACGCGCCGCGGGCAACCGATGTGCCGTTGATCGCACCCAGCACATGGCCAATCAGCCCGCTGGAGATCCGTTCATCATAGAGCACCGGAAACTGCCCGGTTGGGGGTTTGCGCGCCCCGGCGCGTTGCAAAGTACGCTCTGCCGCCTTGCGCCCGATGGCTTCTGGGCTTTCCAGATCGGCGCGAAATGTGCGGCTATCGCCATACCAATCGCGCTCCATCCCAGTGCCTTCGCCGGTGATGGCGACGCAGGACAGGCTGGAGGAACTGCGGGCATAGCCCCCGGCAAAGCCATTGCTTGTGGCCAAAAAGATCCGCCGCCGGCCATAGCTGGCACCGGTGCTTTCAACCTTGGAAATGCCCGGCATTGCGGCGGCAGCGGCTTCTGCGGTCAGGGAGGCCTCTTGCAGGGCCATCGCCTCGGGCTCTGAGGCAGGATCGGCCAATTCCAGCGCGTCGATATCCCAGTTTTTGGCCAGCTCTTCCGGCGCGGCCAGGCCGATATAGGGATCTTCTGGCGCTTCGCGGGCCATGGCCACAGCCCGTTCTGCGGCGGCGGCCAATGTGGCGGGCGCGTGATCAGAGACGGACACGCAGGCTTGGCGCTGCCCCATCAAGACCCGCAGGCCCAGATCGGTGCTCTCAGAGCGTTCGGCTTGTTCCAGCGCGCCCTCGCGCGTGTCCACGGAAATGGCGCGCCCGTCTACCACCAGCGCATCGGCGGCCTCGGCCCCGGCCTTGCGGGCGGCGCTTAACAAAGCCTCGGCCAGTGCGGCGAGATCGGTTTCTTGATCAGGTGCATGGGGAGTGCTGGGCAAAGAGGCTGTCACAGATCGGCGCTCCACTAGATCGGGTT
>JAOXSB010000063.1 GCA_025800345.1 Mangrovicoccus sp.
GCTTTGGCAATCAGATTGGATATCACTGGACAGGGCCATATCCCCGCGCGCCGCCAAGATCGTTGCGCCGTGATCACCCAATACGCCATTAACCAAGGCAAGATCGCCTGGCTGGATCTGGGTTGCGGTCAAGGCGCGCCCTGGCGCGATCACCCCGATCCCCGATGTGGTGACAAAAACCTTATCAGCGGCGCCGCGCTCCACCACTTTGGTATCGCCGGTGACGATGCGGATCCCGGCCTGTTCGGCCTCGGCCTGCATCGAAGCCACGATCTGGCGCAGCAGCGCGAATTCGCAGCCCTCTTCAATGATAAAGGCCGCAGACAGCCAAAGCGGGCGCGCCCCCCCCACCGCCAAATCATTGACCGTGCCGCAGACCGCGATTTTGCCAATATCCCCGCCTGGAAAGACCGGCGGCGAGACCACGAAACTATCGGTGGTAAAGGCCAGTTGCGCGCCCGGCTCGGTCAGCGCCTCATGGGTGAGCCGGGCTTGATCCTCGGCGCTGAGGGGCTGAAACACATCGGTAAAAATCTCTTCGATGAGATCGCGCATGGCTTTGCCGCCGCCCCCATGGGCCATGGTGACACGGGTGCCGCGCAGACGGGAAATCGGCGGGCTCATATTCATTCTGCAGCCTCATAGACAGCGCCATATTGATAATAGGCCGCGCAAGCGCCCTCAGAACTAACCATCAATGCCCCCAGGGGCAGCTCTGGTGTGCAACCAGTGCCATATTGCGCGCAATCGGTGGGTTTGATCCGCCCGGTCATCACCTGTCCGCAGGCGCAGCCCTCGGGCTCGCTGCTTTGGCGCGGCCCCGCCCCATAGCCCACAGCGAATTTCTCTTCGGCATCAAAGGCGCGATAGGCAGAGCGGATGCGCAGCCCGCTTTCCTCGATCTCCCCCAAACCGCGCCATTCAAAGCTTGGGCGCGGCTCGTAAACATCGGCAATCGCCGCCAGCGAGACCGCATTGCCATCTTCGGGCACCACCCGGGCATATTGGTTTTCCACCTCGGCGCGGCCATCGCGGATTTGCTGTAACACCATCAGCACCGATTGCAGCAGATCCAGCGGTTCAAACCCGGCCACCACAATGGGTTTGCCATAGTCTTGGGCGATGAAATCATAAGGATGGGTGCCGATCACCATGGAGACATGGCCAGGCCCCACAAAGCCATCCAGCTGCATATGCGGGTCATCCAGCAGCGCTTTGATCGGGGGCGGCACGGTGATGTGATTGCAAAAAACGCTGAAATTGCGCAGATTTTCCCGCGTCGCTTGTTGGATCGACAGGGCGGTGGAGGGGGTTGTGGTTTCAAAACCCAAGCCGAAAAAGACGATCTCGCGATCGGGATTGCGCCGGGCGATTTCCAGGGCGTCCAAAGGGGAATAGACCATGCGGATATCGGCCCCATCCGCCTTGGCTTGCATCAGCGATTTGCCGGTGCCGGGCACGCGCATCGCATCGCCAAAGCTGCAAAAGATCACTTCATCACGCTCGGCGATCTCGACGCATTCATCAATCCGGCTCATGGGCAGCACGCAAACCGGGCAGCCAGGGCCATGGATAAACTCGATCCCCGGTGGGGTAAGCCGTTCCAGCCCATAGCGGAAAATCGCATGGGTATGCCCGCCGCATATTTCCATGATCCGCAGGGGCGCATCAGCGGTGGCCTTCAGCGCATCGGTGATCTGGGCAATGGCGGCCAACACCGTTTTGGCGGCAGCCGGGTCGCGAAATTCTTCTACATATTTCATCCCCGCCCCTCCAAAGCGATTTGCGTTTCCGCCATGGACTCTAGGGTTTCTTGCGCCTCCCCAAGGCTGCGCAGCGCCTCTAGGGTTTTGGCGGCTTCTTCGGCATCGATCAGGCTCATGGCAAAGCCCACATGGATCAGCGCCCATTCCCCGATCAGCTCTTGCAGATCCGGCTTTGCGATACAGGCCAGCGACACTTCGCGGCGCACGCCCGAGATATCGACCATAGCCATCAACCGCGCCGGATCGGTGATTTCGGTGATGCGGCCGGGAATACCCAAACACATGGCTTAGCCCTCCTGATTGCCCGCCGGCAAAGATTTGCCTGGCTGCATGACCCCATAGCGGTCAAGTTTGGAGCGCAGCCCCAAACGGCTCAGCCCCAATTCTTCGGCAGCGCGGCTTTTGTTCCATTTCAAACGGGTCAGGGTTTCGCGCAAAATCCGCGCCTCGATCGCCTCCACCCGTTCTTTCAATGTACCGTCCCCCGCCAAGACCTGGCTTTGTGCCGGATCACTGGGATCGGACACGGACGGATCCGCTTGCAGAATATGGCGCGAAATCAATTCCGGGCCAAGCTTGGGCTCTTGGCTCAGGATCAACATGCGGGTGAGCTCATTGCTCAGCTCAGGCAGATTGCCCGGCCAGTGGTAATTGCCCAGAAATTCCAAAGCCAAGCTGGTAAGCCCTTCGACCGGTTTGGAATGCTCGCTGGCAAGATCGCTGAGCATATGGCTGGTGAGAATATCAAGATCTTCCAACCGGGCGCGCAGGGGCGGCAAGCTGATCTGAGTGGTGGCCAGCGCATAATAAAGATCTTGGCGGAACTGCCCGGCCTCCATGGCAGCGGTCAGATCGCTATGACTGCCCAGCATCAGCCGGGCATTGCTGGTCATGGTTTCGATCCCGCCCAAGGGCTCAAAACTGCCCTCGCTGGCCAAGCGCAGCAATATCAGTTGCATTTGCGGGCTGAGCGTGTCGATCCCATTCAGGAACAGCGTCCCGCGCGAGGCTTTTTGCAACAGCCCCACCCGGGTATGGGGCGTGCCCGCCAACGCGCCTTTCTTAGCCCCGAGCAATTCGATCATCAGCACATCATCGGGCAGCCCGGCGCAGTTGATCTCGAAAAAGGACTGATCCGAACGCAGCGAGGCATAATGCATGGCCCGCGCCATCACATCCTTGCCGGTGCCCGGCTCGCCCGAGATCAAAACCGGCACATCAAAACTGGCCAGCTGACGGGCCAGCTCCACAGTGGCATTCATCGGCGAATTGGGGCTGCGCAAGATCCGCTCGAACCCAAACCCTTCACGCAGGGCGCGCCGCCGGGCCTCGACCTTATTCTCAGCCGTCCGGCCCATAAAGCGCATCTCAAGGGACAGCCGATCATGATCGCGGCTGAGCTGAAACAGCTGGGCGGCGTTTTTCGCGGCCATGACCAATTGATCTGGGTGCCATGGCTTTGTGACCAGTTGATAGATCCCCGCCTCATTGATGGCAGCGATCATATCATTGGTTTCCGTATAGCCGGTGATGATGATCCGCACGGTTTCTGGCCAACGGTCCCGCACTTGTGCGAGAAATTCCACACCGGTTTTGCCCGGCATGCGGTGATCGCAGAAAATCGCCTGAACGAAGTTTTCCTCCATCAAACGCATGGCCTCATCTGCATTCCCGGCGGTGAGACAATCGAAATCATCCTCCAATGCCATGCGCATGGCCGCCAGAGCATGATCCTCGTCATCGACCAAAAGCAATGTGGGCAGCGGGGTCATTCGGCGGCCTCGGGCGTGGTTTTCTGAGCCAGATTGGCCCGCAGCCAGGCGATCCAACGATCCATACCCTCACCGCTGCGCGCGGAGAGGCGCAAAATCTCAATCTCGGGGTTAATGCGGCGCAAATTGGTCTCGTATAGATCCAAATCCACATCGCAATGGGGGGCAAGATCGATCTTGTTTAGGATCGCCAGCCGCGCCGCGGTGAACATATCTGGGTATTTCAGCGGCTTATCTTCGCCCTCGGTCACCGATAGGATCGCGACTTTGCAATCCTCGCCCAGATCAAAGGCCGCCGGGCAAACCAGATTGCCCACATTCTCAATAAAGAGCAGCGCCTGCGGCGGCAGATCCAAATGCGACAGGGCATGGCCAACCATATGCCCATCCAGATGACAGCCTTTGCCGGTATTGATTTGCACCGCCCTCGCCCCGGTGGCGCGGATACGGTCCGCATCATTTTGGGTCTGCTGATCCCCTTCAATCACCGCCAAAGGCGCGTCGCCCAAAGCTTCGATGGTTTTGCACAACAGCGTTGTTTTGCCCGAACCGGGAGACGAGACAAGATTGACCGCAAAGACGCCCCTTTCGGCCAAAACCGCCCGGTTGGTCGCCGCATAACTGTCGTTTTTGGCCAGGATATCCGTTTCGATCTCGATCAGCCGCTCTTGAGACATGCCCGGCACTTCGGTCCCGGCTAGCCCATGGCCATAATGCTGGTGGTCATGGCCCCCATGGGAATGGGGCTGCCCGTCCAGCTTGGTTTCACCATCACCGCATCCGCAAACGGTACACATCTTAGGCCACCTCCAGATCTTTGATCCTCATTTCATCTCCGCCCTGAGGCAAGAGCTTGCCCCCGCCGCAAATGGGGCAAGGGTCGAGGCGGTTCATGATCTCCACCTCTTTCATACAATCATAGCAAAGCGCGCGACCGGGCAGATCGAGAATAACCAAAGCTGCGCCCTCTGCGGGCGAGCCGCGCATCACCACATCAAAGGCAAAATGCAGCGCGTCAGGCTCCACCCCGGCAAAGCGGCCAATCTCGACCCGCACTTGGCTGATCTGAGCGATGTTATGGCGGCGCGCTTGCTCCTCGATCACATGGCGCATGCCTTCACAAAGCGACATCTCATGCATGGGCGGCCTCCGGACGGGATGCAGGTTCCAGCGTGACCGGATGGCAAGGATCCAGAATGCTCAAGAGCAGCGCGCCCCGCTGGTCTGCGCCCTGGGCAGGCAAATGGGCCAGCGATTGGGCCAAAGCCCCGCCAGGGGCCAGCAAATGATCTGTGGGGGTGATGCGGCGAAACTCGCTGACCCGGCCATGCTCCAGGCGCGCCGTGATGCCATAATATCCCCGGGCGGCGGGAATAACCGCTTGGCCAGGGCGCAGGCGCGACGGTGCCAGATCGCCATTCCATACCGCTTCTAGATCATAGGCCACCCCAAGGGCGGACCAAAGCGGGCCACGCCCCCAGCGGCGCGCCACATAGCGCATCACCGGATGGGCCCCATGGCGGGCAGCGGTGGAGTTTTCTTGCGGCTCAGATTGGAAAAAGCGCGCGGGATGGGTCAAAGGCAGCGCGCTGCGACAGCCAATCCCCGGGCCAAAGCGCCGGGTGATCTCATGCAGCACACCCCAAAGAGCATCGCGGGTGTTCAAACAGGTCTCAAAGCCTTGTTGCGTTTGGGGCATGGCCGCAGAGGGGCCGAAAAGGGCCTGGCGTTGGGCCTGCGATCCGGCGGCGGGATCGGCGGGGATGGGCTGCGGCGCGACGCCAAGGGCCGCGGGCCATTTCACGCAAAGCTTGATGAGATGTTCGCGGGCAATTTCGCGGCGCAGATCCTCTTGCCATGTGGCGGCAAGGGGCAAATCAAAGGCGGCGCGGGCCGCGATGGCTTGCGCCACCGGGCACAGATTGAACAGCCGCGGCAACAGCGCAGCGGCCTCTTGCGCGGGTTTGCCCAGCAGCAATTGCGCCACTGGCGGGGCGGGCACGGGCCGGGCGCGCAAGGGCGCCTGGGGATGCGCGCGCATCATGGGTTAGCCGGTCTCGGCCATGCCGCCAGTGATCACCGCGCGCCGAGACGGTGCAGGCGGCTCTGGGGCGTCTTTCGGGGCAAGCTCTGCCTCGCGGGCAGCGCGAATATCGGCGGCGCGATCGCTTGGGGCGCGATTGGCCTCGTCAAACAGCGCTAGCATCACCGCGCGGGCCACCTCTTGGGCCTGCATCTGCGTAGCAAATTCCCCCATGGGCGAGAAGAGCGAGCAGGCTTTATAGCCGCCGATCATCTCGCGGGTGTTGTGGATGAACTCATATTCCCCCGACGGAAACCCGATGATTTCTTTGTCACCGCTGGTCAGATCACGCCAATCCTCATTTTTGCCCGGCAGTTGGATCAGGTTCATGAACCAAGGCGAGATCAGCACCCCTAGGGGGCGGCCATCATAGAGGCGAAAACCGATGGCCTCGATGCTCAGCCGGGTGTTGACCATGGGCACATCGCGCATTTTGCTGTGCCAGATCTCGCGAAATTCGGCCACAAGCTTGGCCCCAAGGGCCTCTATCCACGCCGCCTCTGCTGCGGCCTCTGCGCCGGGATCTTCCAACACCATGAATTGCGCTTTGGGCGCGCCGCAATTGGGGCAGGACCAATCCCCAGGCAGATCGGCAAAGGCGGTGCCGGGATCGATCTGGCGATAATCATCGCCTTCGCCCGGATCATATGGGGTCCAGCAGATTTTGCATTCCATGATGGCTTGGGGGCTGATTTTATCCTGGGCCCCCAGAAAACTGCCTTCAAAGCCGATCATCTTATGGCCTCCAGAACTTGGCTCAGCCGGGCACTGCTATCGGAGAGATCTTCGGGCGCGGCACAGGCCACTTCGGGAATGGTGGTGACTTCGAATGTATCCAGAATCAGCGTGTCTTGGCTGTTAAAGAACTGCACCCGCCACACATGCGCCAGCGCGGTGGCGGTGATCCGGCAATTGCCATAGCCGCGCGATAGGATGGTGACGCCGCCTTGGCCCAGGCCCTGATCCAAAGCGGTGAGATCCTCATCGCTATGGGGCAGCAAGGTCAGGTTGATCACATGCAGCGGCGCGCTGGCGCTAAATTGCGCCGATTTATCGTTGAGTTCCACCAAAATGGAGGGCGCATTGATAATGCCGGGGCCGTCCAAAGCAGCTTGCCCACGCCCTGCACGCTGCGGGGCAAAAGGGGCTTGGGTGACGCAATCGGGAACAGCCCCCACGGCGATTTGGGTGCCTGCCGCGCTTTGCAAGATCCAGATCCCCGCGAATACGCTTTCCTGAACCGCAATGGCGGGAATGCCGTGGATTTTTGCCGCCACCTCGCCACTGCCTAGGGTTTCGGCGATCAAGGCGCGATTGGCGTCATTGAGCGGGGCAAGATCAAACAACGCGGTGCCGCCCGCGCGGCCAATACGCCCCGCCGCCTCAGCCACCTGGGCCAAAAGCGCCAAAGCGGGCTGAATATCGCGATCCTCCAACCCGTCGGTTTCTGGGATGCGCGGGGAATAGGTGCGCATATCCTGAGGCAGCGCCATATAGTCCAGCGCATCCTCTTGCTGATCGAGCGGTTGCGAGCCCGGACCAAATCCGGTGGGGGGCATCATGAATGGATTGCTCATGTCCAAAGCTCCTGAACAGGGGTCTGCACGGTCATTCTGCGGCCGCTGGCGGGTTAAGAAGCCGCTCCAGCCGCTCCATATATTCCGCCCAATCGCGGATTTTCGGGATACCGCCCAGGCAGGCGCCATCGCGGAACAAAATCAAACTGGGGGTTTTGAAGATACCGGTGGCCTCGCGCAGGTCTTTTTCCACGCTATCGGCGGCCACGGCGCAATCAAAGCGCCCGTCAAAGGCCCGGTGCAATTCTGGCAAGATCACCGCCAAATCTGGGGTTTCCAAATTGCGCTGGCCATCGCCAGGCACGAACACCACATGCGCGCCAGGGGCATGGGTAAATGCACAGACCTCCTCCATGGTGCGCAGCGCAGCATAGCCAAGCTCTTGCGAAAGACGGGTGACAAGCGGGTGAGTCATAAGCGGTTACCCTGTGCTGCGGCCCGCATCGCGGGCGGCTTGAAGATGAGGAGGCAGTTGCGGTGCTCTCGCGTCGAGATCGGCAAAGGCATCGCCAGCATCACCGCCGGCCATCACAGCGCGCAGCCCGTCCAAAGCGGCAGAGATTTTGGCAGCCTCATCACCCGAGATCACATCCCGCGCCGCACCGAGAAAGCACAACACCCAATCGCCGGGCTGGGCCTGAGGCGTGAGCGACAGATCAATCACCTCTTGATGCGCCCCATGGCCGGCAATCGCGGCAATCCCGTCCACGCTGTGGATCTGAAGCGGCTGACCGATGCACATGGGATTTACTCCGGCGCCGGGAAAAAGCGCGCATCGCCGATGCGGCAGGCTTCGCTTTCCGAAGGACGGCCCGCTTCATAAGCGTGATGCATGATGGATGGATCCGCGAGCAGGTCGCTTTGGCTGCGCCCCGGGGTGGCAGCAAACCCCATCTGGGCCAGCTCCGTCAGCGCCAGATTCACTGCGGGCTCGATCTGATCGCGCACAATCGGGCGCAGCCCGCCACCGTAATCTTCAAGCTCTTGGGGCTGACAGCCGATCAATAGCAAAGTTTCGGGGCAATAGCCCATCAACTGCGCCGTGGCGATCACATCCTGAAAACCGGTCTGATGCAGGGACATTTTCTTGGCCCCCATAAAGCGGGGCACCTCATCACCTTGGATCAGCTTAAGCGTGCCCGGCGCGAGCCCGTAATCCACCGCGTCAAACACCACTAAAATATCGGCAGATTCGAGAAAAGGCAGCAGATACAACCCCTGAGTGCCGCCATCGAGCAATGTGACCGTCTCTGGCAGGGTCCAATTCTGGGCCAGATATTCGATGCACCGCACGCCAAAGCCTTCATCGGCCCAAAGCACATTGCCAATGCCCAAAACGAGCACATTTGCTGCCATATTGTCCTCCCTCGCTGGATGGGAAAGTGACTTTCCACCTCTCGCTTACAGAGATCCTAGCTTACCAGTTTCGACATCGTGTTCAGAAATCTGCATCGGGCGCATAATTTTCTATCTATCAGAAGATAAAAGGTATTCTTCGGCATGCAGAAATCATGGGGTAGAATATATGGCAATGTAAAGATCAGTCGCTTTTCAAACTGGTATGACACTTGCCAGCAAAAAGCGGGCGACTCACGCCCGCTTTAACGTTTCCCATTAGGGATAGGCTTTAATTCGGGTCGTCGTCTTTGAAGGTTCGCGTGCCCGAAATCATCGTCGAGACCATGCTTTGGCGAGACATGATATCTTCGCGGATCGCCGCATAGATATGGATGATGATAAAGATCACGATGGCCCACATGCCCAAATGGTGGATCTGATGCATCATCTGGCTGCCTCCGACCAAATCCAAAAGCGGGCCAAAGATCCGGTCAATCAGGCTGCCCCGGCCCACCCCTTCGGAGTAAAGCGCAAAGCCGGTGAGGATCATGAAGCTCATGCCCACGGTCATGAAAAAGAACATGGCGATCTGAGCCAGCGGGTTATGGCCCACATATTTCTTGGGCCGCTTTTTCAAGAACGCATACCATTTGGCTTCATCCCAAACCTCCGACCACCATTTCCGGTTCAACAGCGGCAGGCGGAAGAGCTGTCTGGAATGGGAATTGCCCACGAAGGACCAATAGATCCGTCCGAAAAATCCAACGGTCATGATCATACCCGCTGCAAAATGGGCAAAGCGGATATAGCCAAAGAAGAACTGATGCGTGGCCTCGGCGGCTTCAAGCGATGGCGGCGGGGAGCCAATCAAATAGCCGGTCATGCACAGCACCAAGATGGCCGCAGCATTGATCCAATGCCAAAGCCGCACGGGCACTTCATAAACATAGACCGAACTGTTGCGGGTCAGCGTCGCCATATCTTCGGCGGTGCTGTCGCCGGTCAGGGCTGCGGCGGCTGCCGGGCGGCCCAGGGCCTGCCCCTGGCCGGGATCGGTGCTTTCGGCGGTCATGACCGCCCCCGATAGATCAAGGCCAGCCCCCCAGCGACCAAGACCCCTAGCGCCAGATAGGGCAGCCCATGCGACAGCTCATGCGCGGCTTGGGGAAGCGGGGCATGCCCCCCATGGGCCAGAGCCGCAGCAGGAAGAAAAGCGGCGAGCGCGGTCAATAACGGTTTCATTCCGGGTCTCCTCCTTAACGCACTTTGACAGTGGTCAGCTCTTCGCCCTCCGGCGACATCACATGGGTGGAACAGGCCAAGCAGGGATCGAAACTGTGCAAGGTGCGCAGGATCTCCACCGGCTCTTCGGGGCGCTCCATTTTGGTGTTCAGCAAACTGGCCTCGAAGGCGCCGATATTGCCCTGGCTGTCCCGAGGCGAGCCGTTCCACGTGGTGGGCACCACGCACTGATAATTCTCGATCCGCCCGTCTTTGATCTTGACCCAATGACCGAGCGCGCCGCGGGGGGCTTCGGTCATGCCCACGCCTTTGGCCTCTTTCGGCCAGGTGCTTGGATCCCATTTGGCCACATTGGCGGTGCTCTCATCACCATTGCGGATATTGGCCACGAGCTTGTCGAAGAAATGTTTCTGCAACCGGCCACAATATTCCGATTCAAGCGCCCGCGCCGCAGTTCGGCCCAAGGTAGAAAACAACGCCTCGGTAGGTAGATCCATAGTGCGCAACAAGCCACTCACCTGACTGGTGATGTCTTCATGGCCCTGGGCATAGCCAATGATGTAGCGCGCCAGCGGCCCCACCTCCATGGCATGGCCGCGCCAGCGCGGCGCTTTGATCCATGAATATTTCGCCCCTTCATCGATCTGTTTGATATTGGTGCGCGTGCCTTTGAGATTGGGTCCAAGCTCAAATTTCGCATCCGTCACCCCATCCCAAGGATGCAGCCCTTTGCCTGGCTCGCCATAATCATACCAAGAGTGATCGACAAATTCCTGAACCTGCTCGGGATCGCGCACATCCACATCATGCACTTCGTTCAGATTGCCATTGATGATGGCCCCGCGCGGCAAATGCAGCTGCTCGGGCGAGAAATCATTGGGGTGCTCGGGAATATCCCCATAGGCCAGACAGGCCTGAGACGAGAGCCCGCCGCCATAGAGCCAGTTTTTGTAGAACCCGCCAATGGCCACCACATCGGGCAGATAGACGTTTTTGTTGAACTCGATACATTTATCGATGATCGAGCTGACCATATTCAGCGAGACCATATTGATCGCGCCCACAGCCCCGGTGGAATGCATATTGATCGGGCAAGGCACGCCGCCCACCAGCCAATTGGGATGGGGGTTCTTGCCGCCAAAGATCGTGTGGATTTTGACGATCTCTTTTTGCAGATCCAGCGCTTCGAGATAATGGGTCGTGGCCATCAGATCCGCTTCGGGCGGCAAGATATAGGCCGGGTTGTCCCAATAACCGTTCTTAAACAGGCCAAGCTGGCCGCTTTCCACAAATTGCTTCAGGCGGTTTTGCACATCGCGGAAATAACCCGGTGAAGACAGCGGATGCGATGGGCTGACCGCTTGTTGCAGCTCGGATGTGGCTTTGGGATCGGCACGCAAGGCGTTGATCGGGTTCACCCAATCCAGCGCATGCAGATGATAGAAATGCACGATATGGTCGTGGATTTGCAGGTTGAGCTGCATGATATTGCGGATCGAATTGGCATTGTCCGGGATTTCAATGCCCAGAGCATCTTCAACCGCGCGCACAGAGGTCAGCGCATGGGTGCCAGTGCAGACCCCGCAAATGCGTTCGGTAAAAGCCCAAGCATCCCGCGGGTCGCGGCCTTTCAAGATCACCTCAAGCCCGCGCCACATGGTGCCGGTAGAGACCGCGTTGCGGATAATGCCTTGCTCATCCACATTCACTTCGCAGCGCATATGGCCTTCGATACGGGTGACGGGATCAACGACAATGCGCTGGCCGCTATCGTCAAGCTCAAAGCCATTGGGCGTTTGCACAACCATGATCAGGCCTCCTCATTCTGGGATGTGGATGATTTTTGCGCTTTGTGCTGCGCGGATTTCAGCGCCGAGACCGCCGCATGCACTGCTACAGCGCCGCCCACCACGCCCGCGGCGGCCATGCCGATTTGATCTGCGTTCCGCTCGACCCCGAATTGGGTCAGATCCGTGACGCGATCATAGAACGTGCCGTGATCCCAGAACCCATCTTCGGAACAGCCGATACAGCCATGGCCCGATTGGATTGGGAAGCTGAGCCCTTCATTCCAGCGGATGGTGGAACAGGCATTATAGGTGGTCGGGCCTTTGCAGCCCATTTTGTAGAGGCAGTAGCCTTTGCGGGCATTGTCATCGTCCCATTTCTCGACGAATTGGCCAGCATCGAAATGGGGGCGACGATAGCATTTGTCGTGAATGCGCTGGCCATAGAACATGGCCGGGCGGCCCTGGCGATCAAGCTCGGGCAGCCGGTCAAAGGTGAGCATATAGGTGATCACCCCGGTCATAACCTCGGCAATAGGCGGGCAGCCGGGCACTTTGATAATCGGCTTATCAGTGATGACCTTATGCACCGGGGTGGCTTGGGTCGGGTTGGGTTTGGCCGCTTGCACACAGCCATAAGAGGCGCAGGCCCCCCAAGAAATCACCGCTTTGGCATCTTTGGCCGCCATTTTCAGCTTTTCCACAAAGGGTTTGCCGCCGGAAATGCAGAACATCCCATCCTCATTCAGGGGCGGGTTGCCCTCCACTGCCAGGATGTAATTGCCCTTATAGCGCTCAATCGTGTCCATCATCGCCGCTTCGGCCGCATGACCAGCCGCAGCCATCAGCGTGTCGTCATAATCCAGCGAGATCATCGACAAGACCACATCCTTTGCCAAAGGATGGGCCGAACGGATGAAGCTTTCCGAGCAGCAGGTGCATTCCAGACCATGGACCCAGATCACCGGGGTGCGCGGTTTGGTTTCCATGGCATGGGCGATTTTGGGCACAAGGGCCGGGCCCAACCCAAGGGCGCTCGCCGTCAAAGCGCAGTATTTCATAAAGCTGCGCCGGGTGATCCCCTGGCTTCGCATCACGTCGTAAAAGGTTTCGATCTGTGCCAAGTCCATCTCCTCCGCCATCGGGGGCTGGCCTGAGCTCAGAGCGCTATAAAGGCCTCCCCAGGCTTTGATGCCGGGGCGGGCGCGAAAAGAGTGAAAAAAACACGCCGCAGCATAAACTTCGAAATTATGATTTTATATCAAGGAACTGGCGGCGATTGGGCGCGATCTTATGCACTCCCAGTCGGTCGGCGGGTTACCAGGGGGCTTGGGGCGTGATTGGCAAGTTACCGTCGGGGCTGGACGCGCGCGGCGGCAATCAATGCTTGGCCCAGGGCCAGACCACCATCATTGGCGGGCACATGCCGATGGATCATTACGGGCACATCCCCAAGCGCTTTGAGGGTCAGATCCAAAAGCAAAGCGCTTTGAAAACACCCGCCTGACAGCGCCACGGCCCTTGCCTGTCCGTTTTCGAGCAAAGCCCGCGCAGGTTTGGCAAAGACACCGGCCAGCCATGCATGAAACCGCATCGCCATCTCGCTGGGCGGGCGGTGCTCTGCCAGGTCTTGGGCCAAAGCCTGCAAAAGCGGGGTTGGATCGATCTCGCCCGGCGCGCTCGCCTCTGGCATCGGATATGGCCTGTGACGGAGCGCCGCCGGAGCCTGCATCGCCAGGCTTTCCAGCGCCATGGCCGCCTCGCCCTCATAGCTTTGCGGCCCGTCATGAGCCCCGATGAGTGCGGCCACCGCATCAAAGAGCCGTCCAGCCGAGGAGGACAGCGGCGCATTGATCCCTTTGCGCGCCGCTTGGCGCAGCAGATCCCGCGGCGCATCAGTGAAAAGCTTATCGGCCAAGGCCCTAAGCCCGGCCTGGTCAAGCTGGGCCAGTGCATTGCGCCAGGGCTCGCGATTGGCCCCGTCCCCGCCCAAAAGCGGTGCCGGGCGCAGCCAACTTGATCGGGCAAAGCTGTCATAATCGCCCAAAAGCAGCTCGCCGCCCCAGATTGTGCCATCGGCCCCCAGCCCAAGACCGTCGCAGATAATTCCGGCCACCGCGCCCCCATCCCGAGGCCAGCGGTTTTCGCCCAAACAGGCAGCCAAATGGGCATGGTGATGCTGGATCTCATGGGCACGGCCTTGGGCGCGCTGCTGGGCATATTGCGATGAGCGATAGCCCCGATGCAGGTCACAGGCGAAAACCGTTGGGCTATGCTCGAAAAGCGCCTGGTAATCCTGGTCGGCTTTGATGAACGCGTCCCAGGTCAGAGCTTCGTCCAAATCACCCAAGTGATGGGAAAGCAGCGCTTGGCCGTGTTTGATCAAGCAGATCGCGGATTTCAGATGTGCCCCATAGGCCAGCACTTGCGGGGCGGTTTCAAAGCCGGGGGGCAATGGCATTGTGTCCGGCACCAGGCCCCGCGCCCGGCGCAGCACCATGGGCCCGTGATCGGTGATCTGCAGCACGCTGTCATCAAGACGTCGGGCGATTTCGCGATCATGATCCAAAAACCCATCCGCGATACTGGCAAGATCGCGGCGCGCCTCATCATTGGCGATCACTTGCGGCGCGCCAGAAAGATTGCCCGAGGTCATCACCAAAGGGCGGCGGATCTGATGCAGCAGCAAATGATGCAAAGGCGTATAAGGCAGCATCCAGCCCAGCTTGCGCTGCTTTGGAGCCAAGCTTTCCGGCAATGGCGCGGTTTGTTGCAGCAAAACAATCGGGGCCGCTGGGCTGCGCAGCGCTGCTGCCTCTGCGGGGCTCGGGTCGGCATAGGTGGTGATATCCTCCCAGCGTCCCATCAGCGCTAAGGGTTTGGCCAGGCGGTTTTTGCGCGCGCGCAATGTGGCAATGGCTTTTGGATTGCTCGCATCGCAGCACAGGTGAAACCCGCCCAAGCCCTTGATCGCAAGGATATCGCCCGCCGCGATGCGCTGTGCAGCTTTCGCGATGGGATCGCTTGGGTCATCATCCAGCGCTAGGCGTGGGCCACAGCGGGCACAAGCAATGGGCTGGGCATGAAAGCGGCGATCTGCGGGGTTTGCATATTCCGCCGCGCAGTCGGGGCACATCTCAAACGCGGCCATGGTGGTGCGGGCGCGATCATAGGGCAGAGCCTTCAAAATCGTGAAACGCGGCCCACAATGGGTGCAATTGGTAAATGCATAGCCCTGCCGCCGGGGATCTTCCCCTTGAATATCGGCCAGGCATTCGGGGCAGCTCGCCGCATCAGGGGTGACACGGGTTTGCGCGCCGCTGCCTTGGCTGGCGGTGATCTCAAACCCCTCTGGCAGGGCGGCAAAGCCATGGGGCTGGCTTTCCACCGCATCGATCCGGGCCAGCGGCGGGGCATCGGATCGAAGCGCCTTCAAGAAAGCTTCAAGCGCGGGGCCATAGGCCAGGATCAACACGCCTTTGGGATCATTGCGCACCTCGCCACGGATCTGGTGCCGCTGGGCCAATTGCCAAACAAAGGGGCGATAGCCCACGCCTTGAACCTGGCCGCGAATGCGAATGCGCAGACCTTGGCTCAATGGACCGTACACACCATGCAAGGATCAAAGCTGCGCACGATATGTTGCACGGTTAGCGGCGTGTCTTCGCCCGCGCCCACCGGAGCGCCCACCAGCGCGGCTTCCACCGGGCCAGGGCAGCCGCTTTCATCGCGCGGGCTGAAATTCCACGTGGTGGGCGCGATGATCTGATAGGCAGAGATTTTCCCCTCGCGCAGGCTGATCCAATGGCCCAAGGCGCCCCGCGCTGCCTCTACCAGCCCTTCGCCGCTGCCGGTTTTGGGCAATTGGATCTCTTGGATAAAGCGCTCCTCGGGTTTCAGCGCAGCCACCCAGCTTTCGAGCAAGATCTGCGTGCGCGCCACTTCAAGCAAACGTCCAGCCACCCGGGCAAAGACCGACGCGCCTTGCTGCGCCAGATCCAAAGCGGCGGGATGGCCATCGATGATCTGGCGGGCCAATGCCCCGGTTTCATAGCTTTGCCCGTTCAACCGAGGGGCTTTGCACCAGCTATAGGCCGGGGCTTTCATATCCTCATCAGGATGCGTGGCCCCTTGGGCCGGATGGGCCGCAGCCCCATGCATCCAAGCATGGGAAAGATCCTCGCGGATTGCCGCGCTATTGACCGGCGCAGATGCCCCACCTTGCCAAATCCCCGGCGCAAACGCCCGGCTGTCCGCCAAAGGGTAAGCGCCAAAAGACAGATAGCGCCCGGGCCCCGGGCCCATGGCGCTCAGATCCAGATCGGCGGCGATCTCCATAAACAGCCCCGCATCGCCGCGGGACCAGTCGCGCAAGGCTTGAGCGCTGCTGAGCTCGGCAAATGCCTCCACCGGCGCGCCAAATAGCGTTGTTTCAAGATAGCGGCGAAAAGCGCTGAGCGTGCTGGCCATGCGGATACGGTCGCGCGCTGAGGGGGCACGGGTGACGCCGCCGGGCTGAATGGCCAAAGTATGGGGCCATTTCCCCCCCAGCAGCCCGACAATATGCAAGATCTCCGCCCGGGCTTCGACACAGGCGCGGATGGCCGAACCTTCCATCGCCGTAAACCGCGCTTGGGCGCGGTCATGCCAGGAGCGGCCATGATAGGCGGGACGGGCGAAATCGGCGCAAAAGAACAGATTAAAATGGGTCAGGTGATCGCACATGTTTTCGACCCCATGCAGGATCGCGCTGGCCAGAGCCCCTTGGGACGTTTGCCCCTGCCCGGCGATCTGTCCAAGGGCGCGGGCGGCAGCGGCGGATTGGCTGATCGAGCAAATCCCGCAAATCCGTGGGGTGATGGTCAGGGCATCCATGGGATCTTTGCCCAGCATCATCATTTCGAAACCACGAAACAGCGGCGCATTGGCATAGGCGGCGGCCACATGCCCATCGGCGATCTCCAAGCGGATCTCCAGATCCCCTTCCACGCGGTTAAAAGGGCCGACAATCAAAGAGCGTTTCGTCAAGATTTGGGATTCCGAATGCTGGGCGTGATCTCAATCCGGTCCGCCACAGCATTTTCCGAAAGACGTTTGGGCGTGGCGGCTTTGGACAGCGAGGCCAAAGCCATGAACCATGCTTTGGGCATATCCGAGGGCAGCCCAATGGGGATGCCGGCAAATTTCGGTGTTTGGGAAAACGGGTGCTGGGGCTCTTCAAATTCCGGGGCGGTGCAATTGATGCAAGCATAGCCCGCCCGAGTGCAGGAGCTGCCGCCATTCCAACCGCGGATATTGCAATCGCCCACAGCCTGGGTGCCCACACAGCCAAGATGTTCCATCATACAGCCAAGTTGCCCATGCTGTTCAGCGCTGGCTTTATATTCATAGAACTCGTTTTTCGGGCAGGCGTGATGCACCAGGTTTTCCGCATAAAACAGCGGGCGCGCCAGCGCATCTAAGGCGCTCAGCGCCAGCTCTTCTGCCGCCAGCAGCAACAGGGTTTCGGTCACCCAATCGGGATGGGTTGGACATCCGGCCACATTAATCACTGGCAAACCGCTGGCCGATCGAAACGCGGCCTCTAGGGCGCCGCCGGGATGCGCCCCATCATATTGCAGCCCAATAGCACCCGCCGGATTGCCCCCGGCAGAGGTCACCCCGCCAAAAGCGGCGCAACTGCCCACGGCAACCACATGTTTGGCCAATGGCGCGAGGCTTTGCACCCAATCCAGCATGGCCCGCCCGGTGCCCGAGAGGATCTGAAACTTGCCGCTGCCCCTTGGGCCCGTGAGGATCGAGCCTTCGACACAAAGAATATCCAAAGCAATTTCGCCTTGTTCGATCCCGGCCAGCAATTGGCGCACCTCGGCCCCGGTTTGCTCGGACAGGCTTGGATGCCAAAGAAACTCCAACCCAGCATCACCGAGCAGATCAAAGAGGTTCGGGGTTTGCGTACATAGCAGCGACATGGTGCAGCCGCCACAGCCCGCCGATTGCAACCATAAGATATTCATGGGCCGTCCTCTGTGGGCAAGGTCAGTTCAAAACAGCTGCCCTCAGGCCCGGTTTTGGCAAGGATCAGCGTGCCCCCATGTTCTTCGGCGATTTTATGGGAAATCGCGAGCCCCAGCCCAGTGCCTTTGCCCACCTCTTTGGTCGTATAGAAAGGATCAAAGATCGCCGGGGCCACGCTATCGGGAATGCCAGGACCATTGTCAGCAACCTGCAGCACCGCCCCCTCATCGCGGCGAAACACATGCAATGTGATTGCCGGGTCTTGGGTATCCGTCAAAGCGTCAATGGCGTTTTGCACCAGGTTCATGGCGATTTGTTGCACATGGCCGGGATTGCCGATGGTCCAGATCTCGGACGCATCTTGGAACCGCACACGCACCGGGGTTTTGGTGCCCCGCACCACCCATTCCGCAGCGATGCGCGCGGTTTCCGCCAGGTTAAAGCGCTGGTGCTCGCCAGAGCCCTCGGCGCTCAGGCGGCGCAGATCCTTTACGATATCGCGCACCCTTTCAGCGCCTTCTTTGGCCCCGGTGATGGCGGTGCGCAGATTGCGCACGGTGCGATCAAGGCGCAATTCATCGCGCAAAGCGACCAGGGCGGGGCGGGATTTGCCCGCTTGTACCGCGTCGAAATAGGTCTCGAACCGGGCGGTGTATTTTTCCAACGCATGGGTGTTGGCATAGACAAAGCTGATCGGGTTGTTCAGCTCATGGGCAACACCGGCCACCAGCCGCCCCAGCGAGGCCAGCTTTTCATTCTTGACCAATTGGCTTTGCGCTTGTTGCAGCGCCATATGGCTGGCTTCAAGTTCGCGATACGCGTTGCGCAACTCGCCCAAAGGCCGGCCGACCAACACCACCCCTTGGCTGCGCCCCCGCTGATCTAACCGGGTGCTAAGACTGATTTCCAAAGGCGCCGGGCCATCTGGGGTGGAAAACTGGCACTCCAACACCCGCGGCTCGCAATCGCGCATGACCTGATCGATCATCTCCAGCAGCGCGTCTTCTTCCCCCGGGGCCACCAATTCCTGCACCGCTTGCCCAAGACAGGCCTCGGAAGAGCGGCCCAGGATCTTTTCAATCGGCCCTTCTGCGCGCTCGATCCGGCGGTCTTTGCCAATCACGATCAACGCATCCGAGACCGAGGCCAGAACCGAGGCCATAAACTGGCGCATATCCTCGATCTGGCGGTTCTGCTTTTCCAAGATTTCTTGGTAATCCACGAGCTCGGAATAGGTCCGGTCCATGGCGGCGACCACCTCGCGCCATGTTTGCTCGTCAAATGCCTGTAGCGGCTCGTCTGTTGAGAAGGCCGTCATCCAGTTCTCCTTAGTCGCTACCCTATGCGGAAGGGGGTGAATTTTGCAATGGAAGCGGTTCTGGCAGGGCCATTCCCCCGGCTCTGACCGGGTGTCTCTGGACCGCGATACTGATCGAGCCTGACTGAACAAACGTTACGGCCTAGTGGTGAGGATGGCCGCGCCAAGCGTTTACAAATGACCCAACAGCGCGTGTAGTTCCCCTATGGAGCCCGTATCCGAAGGCCATAAATGGCCCCGGCGCGGGGGAGGAGGCCGCCTATCCAGCACAGGCTATGCGGCTCGGAAATCGGAGGAGACGATCCCGTGAAAGCAATGATGAGTGTCGCCACTGGCGGGCCAGAGAGCCTTGAGTTGACAGAGCTTGAAGCGCCAAGCCCAAAATCGGGCGATTTGCTGGTGCGCATTCGCGCCGCTGGCGTGAATTTTCCCGATACGCTGATCATCCGTGATCTCTATCAAATGAAGCCCCAACGCCCCTTTGCGCCGGGCGGGGAGATCGCCGGCGAAGTCATCGCCAAGGGCGAAAAAGTCAAAGGCTTTGAGATCGGTGACCGGATTCTGGCCCCCTGCATGTCTGGCGGCTATGCCACCCATATAACCATCAACGCGATGCAAGCGGCCAAGATCCCAGACACTATGCCATTTGACGAGGCGGCCTGTTTTCTGCTGACCTATGGCACCTCGTATCACGCGCTCAAGGATCGGGCCCAGCTTCAGCCCGGAGAGCATCTTTTGGTGCTGGGCGCAGCGGGCGGTGTGGGCACCGCAGCGATTGAGCTGGGCAAAGCCATGGGGGCCAAGGTCACTGCGGCGGTCTCGTCCGAAGAAAAAGCGCAGCTTTGTACAGATTTGGGGGCCGATGCGACGGTTATCTATCCCCGTGATTTGACCCCAGAGGATCAAAAAGCCCTGAAAGCCCAGTTCAAAACCGCGGGCGGCGGCAAGGGCTTTGATGTGGTCTATGACGCGGTGGGCGGCAATTATTCTGAACCGGCCATACGCTCGCTCGGCTGGGCCGGGCGGTTCCTGGTGGTGGGCTTTCCGGCGGGCATCCCAAGCGTGCCGCTAAATCTCACCCTGCTCAAAAGCATTCAGATCGTCGGGGTGTTTTGGGGCGCATCGGTGATGCAAAACCCAGCCGGGCATGTGCAAAATCTCAGCGAGCTGTTCGGGCTTTATAAGCAAGGCAAAATCCGCCCCCATATCAGCGCGCGCTTCCCCCTAGAGGATGCGGGCCAAGCCCTGGAAGCGCTGGAGCAGCGCAAAGCCCAAGGCAAGATCGTGCTGACCATGGACTAACGCCCAATGGGCATGATCCCTGCAAAGCTGCCAGTATCTGGTGGCTTTGCGAGCAATGGCTCTGATATTGCCTTGCGGATCATTCTTTGCCGAAACAGCACACTCCTGGGAATCGCGCCCCTGAGCGAAGCCCATTGGAACAAAATATCTTGGCACGGATATTCATCAGCGTGATATTTGTAATTATAGCTAAAAGGTAAGCTATATATCGGTGGATCATATCCTGTCTCTCAATGAAAGGCTTGGGAAGGGATAGGAATGAACACAGTGGCAGAGAGAAGTTCTGCGCGAATATCAGCCCCTATTGCCGCGGTTATCTGCATTTGGCTGTGGTGCTGCTGGGCGCGGGCAGCCTGATCTATTAGGGCCATAAGAAAACCAAGCTCTTTAAATTCTTCTATCCGCACCACACCAGAGATCATCACACCTTCTTTGTGGAAGATGATATAGAATATCAGATGGTGCTCGATTGGCGGGTGGTGATCTTCCCGGTCATGCTGTTGGTGGCAACAACTGTGCTGGCCTCGATCCCTGGCAGATTGGTCTCGGGTTTGCTGTTTGGGGCGAGTTATAGCTATTTATTCTTCGTCACCATGACCTCTTGCTAGCTGCTCTATGAGGTGCTGCATTTCAGCTATCACTTGCAGCGCAGCTCATTGCCCGAGCGGGTGCTCCGCCTGATCCCCGGTTGGACTTATCTGCGCTTGTTCCACAGGGTGCATCACAACCGTCATCTGATGGCCGAAGATGAGCGCTAGGTCAGCAGAGCGTGCTATCGAGGCCGGTCATCGCCAAGGCGCAGACTGACCGAATTAAATGCGGAAAATCGCGCATTGATCCTGAACGGCTTTCACAAAGATGCGCATTCGCTTGTTGAGACGGCGGTTGGGAGCTTGCACCAAATGGATGCCAAATTCTTGAAATTCAGCACTCGGTAGCACCGGCACAAGGCTCCCATCTTGAACCGCCCGGCGGACAACAAAATCTGGCAGGCGAAGAATTCCCATGCCTTCAATGGCCGCATCTTTCAAAAATGCCCCAGCATTTGAATTCAAAACGGGCCTGAACTCGATCTTGGTCGCTTTGCCTTCATAGGTGAATGACCAGCTTGCCCGGCGGCTTGCCCCATAATGCAAAAGCGCATGCGCCCTTAACGCCCGTGGCTCTGTGGGCGTGCCATGCCTGTGCAGATAGTCAGGGCTCGCAAACATACCGTGGCGCGTTGTGCCAAGCTTGATATCACTTGCGCCTTCAGGGCTGCCCGCAGTGATGCGAATGGCCAGATCGTAATTTTCACGATCCAGATCAATCCGGCGATCGTCAAAATCAAGCACAAGATCGATCTGCGGATGATCCTTAGCAAATTGAAACAACATGGGTTTCAAAAAGGTCATACCAAATTCATGCGCGATTGTGACCCGCAGCGAGCCGCTCAGATTGCTGGCCGTTTGCCTGAAATCCGTATCGAGATCATCCGCCTCTGCAATCATGGGCGCGGCACGCTGATACAGTTCTTTGCCCGCCTCAGTGACGCGCCATGTGCCAGGTTTGCGGTCAATTAAGCGCATATCATAGCGGCTTTCGAGCTGACCAAGCCGCCGGCTGACTGCGGATTTTGCGATACCAAGCTGTTCAGCCGCTTTTGCGATACTGCCTTGATCCACAACCCAGACAAACAGCTTCAAATCTTCAAACTGGCCCATCAAACCGTTCTCTTATTGTGACCCTAGCGGCCACATTTCTCTGCCTATGCACGCAATCGGGCAACTATTATTTTCTCAGAACAAGGGCACAGGCCAAGCGATTGCACCCTGCTCAATGGGGATCAGCGCATAATCTGCCAGCAAAGGGGCTGCACATGGGACTGCTACAGAACGGGCTTTGGGTCGATCAATGGTATGACACCAAATCAAGCAATGGCCGGTTCATTCGCAAAAGCGCGCAATTTCGCAACTGGATCACAGCCGATGGCGGAGCCGGGCCAACAGGTACTGGAGGCTTCAAAGCAGAGGCCGGGCGCTATCATCTTTATGTTTCCCTGGCCTGTCCCTGGGCACATCGCACAATGATCTTTCGCGCCCTTAAAGGGTTGGGATCGATGATCAATATTTCCGTAGTGCATTGGTTGATGGGGCAAGATGGGTGGAGCTTTGCCCCTGGCGATGGGTCAACGCCAGATCCGATCCATGCTGCCGAGTTCATGCATCAGATCTACACCGCCGCCCAGCCTGACTATTCAGGCCGCGTCACGGTGCCGGTGCTTTGGGACAAGGCCACCGGGACTATCGTTTCTAATGAATCCGCTGACATTATCCGCATGTTCAACACAGCCTTTGATGGCCTAGGAGCCGCGCCCGGTGATTATTACCCGGAAACGGAACGCCTAGAAATCGATGCGACCAACACCCGGATCTATGACACGGTCAATAACGGCGTTTACAAAGCTGGGTTTGCCACCACCCAAGACGCCTATGAAGAAGCGGTGATGCCGCTGTTTGACACGTTAGATCGGTTAGAAGACCGCCTATCGCGCCAGCGCTATCTGATGGGAGATCATTTGACCGAAGCGGATTGGCGGCTGTGGACCACATTGATCCGCTTTGATCCGGTCTATGTGGGCCATTTCAAATGCAATCTACGCCGGATCGCCGATTACCCTAACCTGTCGAATTACACCCGCGATCTTTATCAGGTTCCGGGCATCTCAGAGACTGTCGATATCCCCTATATCAAGAAGCATTACTACGGCAGCCATGAGAGCGTGAACCCCACGCGCGTCGTCCCATTAGGACCGATGATTGACTATGCCGCCCCCCACGACCGAGCCAGATTTAGCTAGGAGACAGCCCATGACCCAAGCCCCGATCATCGCCGCGAAAACCCCCACACGGGTCGAGCTCGACGCTGGCAAGGACTATTTCTGGTGCCGATGTGGGCGCTCCAACAGCCAACCCTTTTGCGATGGCTCTCATGCGGGCACGGGCATCACGCCGCTGAAATTCACCGCAGAGAAAGATGGTGCCGCCGCGCTGTGCCAATGCAAAGCCAGCGCCAATGCGCCTTTTTGTGATGGATCGCACACAGGGCTTGGCGCGCTGGAGATCGGGGACCCCGCGCCAGAGCCGAAATCAGATATCCCTCAGGCCACCCCCACGCCGGAAGAGCCAACCGTAGCGCGCATTCATGCGCTGGCCAAAGACGGGCTGTCAAAGCTTGGCCATCATGGCGAGATGGGGGCGATGGGGGTGCCGCGCAAAGACCTGCCCCATTGGGACGATATTCAAATCCTACCGGCCCAGATGGCGCGCAAACCTTTGCTTGATGACGCGGCTGTTGCCACCCAAGTGGTGATCGGTCCGCGCGCGGCCAAGCCTTTGACGCTTTCGATCCCGCTCTTTGTCTCGGATATGAGCTATGGTGCCCTGTCGGAAGAAGCGAAAACCGCTCTGGCCCGTGGGGCCGAAATGGCCGGCACCGGGATTTGTTCGGGCGAGGGCGGCATGCTGCCCGATGAGCAGGCGGAAAACAGCCGCTATTTCTATGAGCTCGCCTCCGCCCAATTTGGCTGGTCTCTGGATCATGTTGCCAAAGTACAGGCCTTTCATTTCAAGGGCGGTCAGGGGGCGAAAACCGGCACTGGCGGGCATCTGCCCGGGGACAAGGTGCAAGGTAAAATCGCCCAAGTGCGGGGGCTAGAACCAGGGCAATCGGCAATCTCGCCTGCGACCTTTCCCGATCTGCACAGCCCGGCCGATTTCAAACGCCTTGCCGATCAGGTGCGCGAACGCTCGAACGGGATCCCCATCGGGTTCAAGCTTTCGGCCAACCATATCGAGGATGACATCGATTTCGCCCTCGAAGCTTCCGCCGACTACATTATTCTAGATGGCCGCGGCGGCGGCACTGGCGCCGCCCCGTTGATCTTCCGCGATCATATCTCGGTGCCAACACTCCCGGCGCTGGCCCGGGCGCGGCGGCATCTGGATGCGAAAACAGGCCATGAGGTGACGCTTGTCATCACTGGTGGGCTGCGGGTGGCGGAAGATTTCGCCAAGGCGATGGCCCTTGGGGCAGATGCGGTCGCGGTCAGCAATTCCGCCATGCAAGCGGTGGGCTGTATCGCCGCCCGGATGTGCAATACCAACAACTGCCCTGTTGGCATCGCCACCCAGAAACCCGAATTGCGCAAACGCCTAGATGTGCAGCGCGGCGCAGAGCAATTGGCGCGGTTCTTTGGGGCCTCTGTGGAACTGATGCAGGTGCTCGCGCGCGCTTGCGGCCATGACAGCCTGTCAGGCTTCACGCCCCGCGACATCACAAGTTGGAAGCGCGACGTGGCAGAGCTTAGCGGGATCCGCTTTGCCGGGGTTACATAGCGATCCTGCCCCGGCTGCATTGGTGCGGGGGCGCAGAGCCCCCACATTTCTTCTGAAAGGAGAAAACCTATGCTCGATACCCTCAACACTTACCAAATGCGCGATTTCGAGATGCCCGAAGAGATGGGTTTTCTCTTGGCCCGCTACCCGCGCGAGGATTGGGAAGCCCATCCCGGTTTCAAGGATAAAACACGCCATTGGATGGGCGCACATCAGATGTTTCGGCAGCTGGCGGAACGGGTGCGCCTAGATACCCAAGCGGTGCTGAACAAGGATATTGCCCTTGGGGATTATGTGGGGCGGCTTTCCTATTTCGGGGGCAATCTGCTGCGCAACCTGCATGGTCACCATGGCTGGGAAGATCACAGCTATTTCCCTGAGCTTTCCGCAGCCGATCCGCGCTTTGAAGCGGGGCTTGCGCTGCTGGAACAAGACCATGTGGATCTGAATCTGGTGCTTGATGACATGAGCCGAAAAGCCAACCGGGTCATCAAGCTTGCAACCCTGGACGAGCGTCAAGCCACTGAAGAAGCCAATGCGGTCTTGCCCGCAGCGCTCGCAATTGAGGCCTTCCTTCAGCGCCATTTGACCGATGAAGAAGACCTTGCGGTGCCCATCATCTTGCACCACCGGCTCCGGGGATAACATGACTAAAGACAGCTCGACCCAAGAGGATCAAAGCGATGCGAAAGCGCGCCGCGCACGGGGAGAATTCGTGCGCGGTGTCAGCGGGTTCCGCCACAGCATCGGTGATCAGGATTTTCCGGCAGAGCCCGGCCGGTATCACCTATTCGTTGCGCTGAACTGCCCTTGGTGCCACCGGATCACGCTGGCGCGGGCCGTGCTTGGGCTGGAAACGAGCATCACGCTGGATGTGGCCTTTCCCAATCGCACCGATGAGACCGATCCGGCCGGGCCAAACCTGTGGGAATTTACCCCCGGCCGCATCGCCAGCCTGGCCGGCGCACCTTTGCCCGAATGCAGCTTTGACAGCGGAACAGGGGCGAGGCTACGCCTGGCTAAAGAAATCTATCAGCGCGAAGGATCCGATGAGCAATCGGTGCCAATCCTTTACGACAAGATCGCCGGTCGGATCGTCAATAATGAAAGCGCCGAGATCATCCGGATGCTCGACACCCACGCCCAGGCTTTGGGCAGCACAAATCCCGACCGCCCACAGCTACGCCCGGAAGATCCCACCCTTCGCGCCAAGATTGATGCCCTTAATGATCGCATTTATGCGGCTATCAATAACGGGGCCTACAAGGCTGGGTTCTCGTCGGATCAAGCGATTTATGCTGCGGCCTTTACCGCCTATTTCGACACGCTGAACTGGCTGCAAGGGATCCTTGCAGATGGCCGCCCTTTCCTGACCGGAGAGAGCTTCACAGAAGCCGACCTGCGCTTATTCCCGACCCTCTATCGGCATGACCCGGTGTATTATGTCCGTATGAAGCTCAATGGCGCCCGCATCCTGGACTATCCCGCGCTCTGGCGCTGGCTGTGCCGGGTCTATGCCATGGAGGGTGTTGCAGATGCCGGATCGCTTCTGCACTGCCGCCAAGGGTATTTTGGCCGGTCTTGGAATGGGGTTGTCCCGCTGGGGCCGCTGCTGCCAATGACCTATCCAGAGGCCTACCAGCATCCCGAGCTTGCAAACTGACACCAGGAGATTTTCAGCACCCGGCTCGCGTCGCGCGCAAGCGGCGTCGTCCTGATGCAAAATCTTTGGAAGATGGCTGGGGTGGTAGGATTCGAACCTACGATACACGGTACCAAAAACCGCTGCCTTACCACTTGGCTACACCCCAACGGTGGCGCGGGGTTTAGCGCTATGGCTCGGGCTCCGCAAGGGGCTGATCGCCTTTTTCGCAGCTTCCGTGCAAGGAATCTGTCCGCGAAAGATTAACGCCGCGCCAAATGCAAAACAGGGGCGTCTCCGCCCCTGCTTCATCCCGGTTCTAAGCTGTCAAAATGCTTAGAGCGTTTGGTCATACTCGCCCACGCCGGGCTCGGTGCGGATCACCGCATCGATATCGGCGAAAATCGCCCGCAGCTCTTCATCGCTTTCGGGGCTTTCGCAAACCACCACCAGATTCGGTGTGTTCGACGAAGCCCGCACCAGGCCCCAGCCGCCATTATCGAGAATCACCCGCGCGCCATTCACCGTCACCACCTCTTTGATGGCGCGGCCGCCCAAAGTGCCGCCTTCTTCATGGCGGGCCACCAGCTTGTCCACCAGACGCTGGAGAATGTCGTATTTTTCCGTATCCGCCGCATGGGGGGACATGGTGGGGCTGGAATAGGTCTTGGGCAGAGCTTTGCGCAGATCAGACATTTTCATATCCGGGTTGCGATCCATCAATTTGCAGATCTCAACCGCCACGCGCATGCCGCAATCATAGCCGCGGCCCACAGGCGCCGCCATGAAGTAATGGCCCGATTTCTCAAACCCAGCCAGGGCGCCCAGCTCATGAACCCGACGTTTCATATGGGAATGGCCGGTTTTCCAGTAATCGGCTTTCACGCCCAGTTTTTGCAGCTCTGGATCCGAGGCAAAAAGCCCGGTGGATTTCACATCCGCCACGAAAGTGGAGCCAGGATAGAGCTTGGCCAAATCGCGGGCCATGATCACGCCGACCTTATCGGCAAAGATCTCTTCGCCCTCATCATCCACCACACCGCAGCGATCGCCATCGCCATCAAAGCCCAGGGCCAGATCCGCGCCCGAGGCTTTCACGCTGTCGGACATGTCATGGAGCATTTCCAGCGCTTCGGGATTGGGGTTGTAATGGGGGAAGGTGTAATCAAGCGTGTTATGGCTATCGATCACTTCCACACCAATGCGCTCGAAGATCTCGGGCGCAAAGGCCGATGCGGTGCCATTGCCCGTGGCGCAAACCACCTTGAGCTTGCGGGTCATTTTGAAATCACCGCAGAGATCGTCGATATAGGCTTCTTTCACCCCATCGACGAACTCATAACCGCCGCCATCACGGGCCACGCCTTCACCATTCAGCACGATATCGCGCAGCTCGTTCATTTCGTCGGGGCCGTGGGTCAGAGGCATCTGTAAGCCCATTTTTACCCCGGTCCAACCATTAGGGTTATGGCTGGCGGTGACCATGGCCACAGCGCCGGTATCCAGATAGGACTGGCTGAAATAGGCCATGGGCGACAGCGCCGGGCCGATATCCTTCACCTGAATACCTGCCTGCATCAAACCCTGAACCAGCGCGTTTTTGATCGCCAGCGAGTAATCGCGATAATCATTTCCGACGCTGATCACCGGCTTGATGCCATGGCGATGCATCTGAGTGCCCAGGCCCAAGCCCAAGGCAGTGATCCCTGGCAGGTTGATCTGATCTGGATATTTCCAGCGGGCATCATATTCCCGAAACCCGGTGGGGGTGATCATAGGGTCACGCAGGAATTCCCACGTGTTCGGCTGTACCTCTGTCAGCGGCTTGGACACACTCATACTCCTTCTGGATACTCGCTCAAACGCGCAAGGGATCGTCCTTTGCGAGTTTATCGAATGCACGTAACGATTTCACAAGGCGCGCCATGTCGCGCAGGGGAATCATATTGGGCCCGTCCGAAGGCGCGTTGTCCGGGTCCTGGTGGGTTTCAATGAACACCGCCGCAATCCCCAGCGACACCGCCGCCCGCGCCATCACCGGCGCAAATTCCCGCTGCCCGCCGCTGGCCCCGCCCAGCCCGCCGGGCTGTTGTACCGAATGGGTGGCGTCCATGACCACCGGATAGCCCGATCGGGCCATGATCGGCAGGCTGCGCATATCGGCCACCAAAGCGTTATAGCCAAAGCTCGCGCCCCGTTCAGTCAATAACAGGCGCTTATTGCCGGTCGATTCGAGCTTTGAGACCACATTGGCCATGTCCCAAGGGGCCAGAAATTGACCTTTCTTCACATTGATCGCAGCGCCGGTTTCCCCCGCGGCGATCAGCAAATCGGTCTGGCGACATAGGAAGGCCGGGATTTGCAGAATATCCACCGCTTCGGCGGCGGGGGCACATTGCTCGGCGCTGTGAATATCGGTCAGGCAAGGCACGCCCAGCTCGCGGCGGATCTCTGCCAGCATGGCAAGGCCTTCATCCATCCCCACGCCGCGCTTGCCGGACATGGAGGTGCGATTGGCTTTGTCAAAAGAGGCTTTGAACACAAAGCCCGCGCCGGCCTCGTCACAAGCGGCTTTCACCGTGCGGCCGATCTCTAGCGCGTGCTCTAAGGTTTCAAGCTGGCAAGGCCCAGAGATCACCGTTAGCGGCGCATCATTGGATAGGGTCAGCGCGCCGATCTCTACCGGCTTTTGGGGGATCTGATCGCTCATGGCAGCCTCATCGCGTTACTCCCCCAAGCCATAACAGGATGAGACATGATTGCCAGTCTCACCACACGGGATGCCCGCTTAAAGATCTTGCCGTTGCACCCGTGTGAGCCGCCCCGCCAGGATCGAAATCCCGGCCCCCGCAAAGCTAAACAGCGCCCCCATCTTGGCCGCTTCTTGCACCGCCCCGCCATCAAAGGCGACCGAGGCGATAAAGAGCGACACGGTAAAGCCAATCGCCGCCACACAGCCGATCACAAACAGATCCACCATGCGCATGCCCGCAGGCAGCCCAAGCCGCATGGGCGCCGCGGCTAGCCAGCCAAATAGCAAAATCCCAAAGGGCTTGCCGATGATCAGCCCCGCCAGAACCAGCCAGGTGGGCGCCCCGATCGAGGAAAACTCCACCCCCGCATTGCAAAGCCCGAAAAAGAACAGCACGATTTCCACCGGATGTTTCAGCGCATGTTCCATGGTGTTGAGCAGATCATGCAGATGGGTTTCCGCCTGGGAAAACATGCCAAAGGCCCGATCCGCATGGGGGATCGCTGGGATAATCGGCAACAGCCCAAGCGCCGGGTGCAGCCCTGCCTCTTGGAACCCATACCAAGACAGCGCGCCGCCCATCACATAGGGCCAAAATGACAGAACTTTGCGCATCCAGGTGGAATTGGGCCGCATCTGATTATGCCGGTCCATGCGCCGGGGCAGCCAGTTGAACAGCACATACACCCCAAGCGAGACCCCAAAGGACAGCAGCAGCCATTCCGGGGCCAATTCCCCGCTGGGATAGAACACCGCCAGGATGATCAGCCCCGCCGCATCATCGGCAATCGCCAGCAGTAGCAAAAACCGCACCGCGGGATGGCCCGCGCCAAACACGATCCGCCCGACCAGATAGGAAAAGGCGATATCCGTGGCAGTGGGAATCGCCCAACCGCGAAAGACCGCATTATAGGTTTCCGAGCCCAATATCGCCGCCAGACCCAAATAGATCAGCACCGGCCCGATCATCCCCCCAGCGGTGGCCACCAATGGTGTGGCAGCCTTTTTGCCCCGCAGCGAGCCATTGCGCAGGATCACCGCCTCCCAGACTTCTTTGGCAGCAATGGCGAAAAACAGCGCCATGAGCACATCATTAACCAGATAATGCAGGGTCAATGTCCGATGCACATGGCCATGTTCGTCCAAATGCGCATGGCCGATAAAGAAATCATCAGCGATCACGAATTCCACGAAATCATGATAGCTATGGGGATCGGTATTGGCCCAGATCAGGGCAATCACCGCCCCGCTGATCAGCAGTAGCGAGTAATTCGCCACAAAGCTCCAGACGCGGTACATGGCGGTGACCTCCCATCTTGTTTCTCACAGGATAGGGGCGATCTTTGCAAGGAAGCAAGAACACGCGCTTAACGAACCCGTTAGGCGATGGCTCCCCAGGCCAGACCCGCCAGCACCGCACCGCTCAAGGCCAGGCCGATATAAGCGGCAAAAACCCGCGGCTTGACCAAGGCCCAAACCGCCACCGCCGCGGGAATGCAGCTGACCCCGCCTGCGATCACAAAGGACATGGCCGCCCCAGGCTTCATCCCTTGCTCCAGCAAACCCGCGATCAGCGGCACCGCCGCGTAACCGTTCAGATAGGCAGGCGCGCCCACCAATGCGCCCAGCAGGATCGGGCCAACGCCCTGACCGCCCAACAAACCGGCAATCCAATCGGCGGGCACATAGCGGGTCATCAGCGATTCCAGCAAATAGGCCAAAAGCAACCATTTGCCGAGAAACAGCAGATTTTCCGTGGCGGTTGCGCGAAAGGTTTGCGCCCGCTCTGGCTTTTGCCAAAACCGCCAAACCGGCTGGCTGGTAAAGGGTTTAGGGCCGCTGCAGCACGACGTGTTGGAACAGCTTTGCGGCGCGGCGCGCAAAGGATCTGCAAAGACGGCCGAATTGCGCGCCAGCATGGCCACAGCGCCGCCCAAAATGCCCAAAGCCACCGCCGCAAGGGTTTTGCCCATGGCAAAGTCAAAGCCCAACGTGCCTGCGGTGATGGCAAACATCGCCGGGTCCATCAGCGGCGAGGCCAGCCAAAACGCCATCACCGGCGCCAAAGGCACCCCCACCGCCAGCAAAGCCGCCACAAAGGGAATCACCTCGCAGGAACAAAAGGGCGACAGCCCGCCCAGCAGCGCCGCCAGCACGATCATGCGCCATTGCGGCCCTTCAAAAGCACGGGCCAGCACCTGCTCTGCCCCCGCAGCTTTCAAATAAGCCACCGCCAGAACCGCAAAGAGGATAAAGGGTAGCGTATGGGCAAAAGATCCAAGCGTGCCCCAGATCACCGGCCCCAAGGCGGTGATATCCAGCGCGGCCAGCACCGCCAGAATCCCGAAGATCACCAATAGCGTTTTATCGATCTTGGCCCAAATGCGGCGCGGGCCGGGCTCGGTGATGAAACTATCCGCCATGATCATGTCTTTCACAGGGAGCCTGGGCATCAGCGCAGCATTGCGAGAGCAAAAACTCCGATAGCGCATCCACCGTGTCATAAGCAGCCGCCACGCAGATGATCGACCGCCCTTGGCGGCTTTGCTGCACCAGACCCGCCTGAGCCAGCAATTTCAGATGATGGGTCAGGGTTGATCCCGTCACCCCTGCGCGTTTGCCCAGCTCGCCGATGCTCAACCCTTCAGGCCCCGCGCGCACCAGCGTGGTCAGCACCATCAAGCGCTGCTCGGATCCAAGCGCCGCAAAACGCGAGGCCATCACAGCCAAAGTTGCATCGGTATCGGGATATCTGGGCTTGATTTCCATATTTCGAGAAATATCGAAATAATTTTGCAAGTCAAGATCCGGCCCATGCTTGGCACGCAACCCAAGTCACGGCGCGCAATAGGCACGCATCACCGCTGAAATTTTAGGAAACTGGCAGGGGCAGAGGGACTCGAACCCACGACCCTCGGTTTTGGAGACCGATGCTCTACCAACTGAGCTATACCCCTAGGCCGTGGGACCGCATAGGCCATCGCTGGCAGCGCTTCAAGAGGCTTTGCACCATTCCGCGCGAAACCCTGCCACTGGGCGCGATTTCTTGCAGCATCGCGATGGGGTTTCACTCCGGCCCGCTGCCCGCCGCGATAAACTGGCTCAGAAATCCCGCGATCTTTCCGGGCAGATCCCCATGGGTACAGGTGCCTAAATGATCGGTATCGGGCAGGATCTCATAGCCAAAGCCCGGCACTAGATCCGCGATCCTCTCAATAGTGCCGCGTTCGGGATCATCGGCCCCGGCCAGACCAAAAGCCGGAACCGCCAGCTGCGCCATGTCAGCGGCGGGCACATCAATAATCTGCCCCATCGAGGCCCCGACCGCCGCAAGCGCGTCCAGATCCGGCTCCGGGGTCAGCCATTGCCGGATCTGGGCATCCACCTGGAGCACCCAATCGGTATTGGCTCCATAATGCTCCAAGGCCAGCTCCAGATCCGGGCCGGGCCAGCCCGAGGCCATCAAATAGACCGAGCGCAACCGCTGCGGCTGCATAAGCGCCGCGCGCCAGGCCAGTTCCGCCCCCTGAGAATAGCCCACCAAATGCGCAGCTCCCTGGCCCTCGGCATCGAGAATATCAAAGATATCTTGCACCATATGCAGCCCGTAATCCTGCACCTGATGCGGCTTGCCGCTTGCCCCATGGCCCCGGCGGTCGGGCAGAATCAGCGTGAAATCCGCGCTCAGCCGCTGGGCGACCCCATTCTTGATCCAAAGCTGCCCATGTTGCGCAAACCCATGCAGCAACATCACCGCTGGCCCTGCGCCGATGACGCGGTAGGACAAGCTGACCCCATCTGTTGCTGTGATCTGCCGCTGCTTCATGGGGCTCTCCTCATCATCCAATCCAAGACTGAGGTGAAAACCAGCGCATGGCGCAACCAGACATGACGTCCGAAAAAGAAAAACCCGCCCAAAAGGGCGGGTTTTATGATCAGCTCAGGGCAACGCCCCATTGATATCAATCAGCGATCACTCGATGATTTTGGAGACGACGCCAGCGCCAACGGTGCGGCCGCCTTCACGGATAGCGAAGCGGAGCTTCTCTTCCATGGCGATGGGCGCGATCAGCTCAACGTCGAATTTCAGGTTGTCACCAGGCATCACCATC
>JAOXSB010000067.1 GCA_025800345.1 Mangrovicoccus sp.
GAAGGTCGGCGTGGAATCGATCCCATCGGCCTGGGCGTTTTCCTGATACCAGGCCACCAAGGCTTGGGCGTTGTCATTATCGGCCAAGCAAGCTTCAAGCTGATCCTCGGGCAGACCGGCGGTTTTGCCGATCCGGCGCAGGTTATCGGCCACCTCAGCCGGATCGCCTTTGCCCAGCCAGTCTTTCATACCGGCATAGAGCATCTCGGAAATGCCGAAATAGCGCATCTCGCCGCCGCAGCGCGCCACCATACCCGCCCAAAGCCCGAAACGGTCAAAATATACCTCGCGATGGGTGAAATACACTTTGCCCGTGTCGATGTAGTTTTTCTTGAGCTCTTGAAACACGGTGGCGTGGAAATTGGCGCAATGCCCGCAGGTAAAGGAGGCATATTCCACGATCTTGATCGGCGCATCAGGATCGCCAAGGCTCATCTCGGCGATCTCTGGCGTCTCCTGCGCCTTGGCTGCGCTTGTAAATGGCAGACCTAAAGCCAAAGAAGCGGTGCTGCCCGCTAAAAGTTTGAGAAACTGAGCACGGTTCATAGCGCTTTCCTTCGTCTCATTTATTCGGAGTGATTGGCAGCCGGGCAGACATCGCTGCCAGGGCCGCCCGTAATTCGGGATCTTGCACGCTCTCAAGGGCCGGGATCGGCCGCGGCGCGGGTTCAGGACGGGTGGCCGGGTTGGCGCGATAGGTTTTGGCGGCCTCACCAAAGCCTTCAGGCGCGGTTTGGGTGATTTTCACCCGCGAGATCGCCGTATAGCCGTAACAGGCATTCACCCGCTCTTGCAGCTCGGGCAGGCGGGCTTGCACAATGGGGGCGGCAGCCCCGCTGGCCAGCACGGTCAAAGTCGCGCCGAAACTGCCCCGCCCATAATTGGTGCGCAAAGGGCGGCACAGCTTGGCCAAATCCTCGCCCACAATTTCAGACCAATGGGTCAGAAGACGGCTCACTGCAAAGCCTCGGCTTTCCCCGGCCTGGCGGATCTGGGTTTCCACCAGCATCCCGGCCCGCGAAAAACCGCGGCGGCGCTTCTTGTAGGGCGCGGGTTTTTTTGGTGAGCTTGGCGCGCGCGGCATGGGGGCCTCTTGTCCTATCGCTGTGCACCCTACCTGTCCTTTGCCGGGAAGCCACCCCCTCTCGATCCAGGAAACGTAACGCTTGTGTGAAACCGCCAAAGCCCAGCCCCAAGATCTGCTAACCTGGTATGATCGCCATGCCCGCGATTTGCCCTGGCGTGTGGGGCCTGCCGCGCGGCAAGCCGGTGTGATCCCCGATCCCTATCATGTGTGGCTGTCCGAGATCATGTTGCAGCAAACCACTGTGGCAGCGGTGAAATCCTATTTCGAGACCTTCACCAGCCGCTGGCCGCGCGTGCAAGATCTGGCCGCCAGTGACGATGCGGATGTGATGGCGGCATGGGCCGGGCTGGGCTATTACGCCCGCGCGCGCAATCTGCTCAAATGCGCCCGGCAGGTGACCCAAGATCTGGGCGGGGTCTTTCCAAGCGATGTGGCAGGGCTGCAAAAACTGCCCGGGATCGGCCCTTATACATCGGCGGCCATTGCCGCGATTGCCTTTGATCAACCCGCCACGGTGGTGGATGGCAATGTGGAACGGGTGATGGCCCGGCTGCATGGGGTGCAAACGCCTTTGCCCGATGCCAAACCCGAACTGACCGCCCTGGCCGCCGGGCTCAGCCCCGATACCCGCCCGGGCGATTATGCCCAAGCAGTGATGGATCTCGGGGCCACGATTTGCACCCCGCGCAAGCCTGCTTGCGGGCTTTGCCCCTGGAGGGCCCCTTGTGTCGCCCGCCAGGAAGGCAATCCCGAACGCCTGCCCGCCAAACGGCGCAAAGCCCCCAAACCGATCCGTTATGGGGTGGTGTTTATCGGGCGCAATGCGGCGGGGGATTGGCTGCTCGAGCGCCGCCCGGAAAAGGGGCTGCTCGGCGGGATGCTGGGCTGGCCCGGCAGCGATTGGACCGAAGGCACCGCCCCCGCGGCCAATGCGCCCTGCGATGGAAGCTGGCAGGTTTTAGAAGGTGAAGTGCGCCACACCTTTACCCATTTCCACCTGCGGCTGAGCCTAAAAGTGGGCGAAGTGCACAGCGCCCCTGAAGGGGCCGAGATGGTCCCCGCCGCACTGTTTGACCCGAAATCCCTGCCCACGGTGATGCGCAAAGCCCATGCGCTCGCCGCGGATTGGTTCACAAGCTGATCACTGGGCCGCCACGGTCTCAGTGAATTGCAGCCGCGCCAAGCGCGCATAAAGCCCACCTTCGGCCACCAAACTGTCATGGCTGCCTTCGGCCACGATCTGACCGTTCTCCATCACCACGATGCGGTCGGCCTTTTTCACCGTTGCCAAACGATGCGCCACCACGATGGTGGTGCGCTCCGCCGCCAACTGGTCCACCGCCTCTTGCACCGCCCGTTCGCTTTCCGCATCCAAGGCCGAGGTCGCCTCATCCAGCAGCAGCACAGGCGCATCGCGCAAAATCGCGCGGGCAATGGCAATGCGCTGTTTCTGACCGCCCGACAGCATCACGCCGCGCTCACCCAGATAGCTGTCATAGCCTTCTGGCAAAGCCGAAATAAACTCATGGGCCGCAGCAGCGCGGGCCGCGGCTTCCACCTCTGCATCGCTGGCTTCTGGTCGGCCAAAGCGGATATTGTCCCGTGCGGATTGGGCGAAAATCACCGGCTCTTGCGGCACCAAAGCGATGGCTTGGCGGAAATCATCCCGCGCCATCTCGCGCAGATCCACCCCTTCAAAACGCACCGCACCCTGATCGGGATCGTAATAGCGCAGCAAAAGCTGCAAAATCGTGGATTTGCCCGCCCCAGAGGGGCCCACCAGCGCCACGGTTTCCCCTGGTTTCACATCCAGGCTAATCCCTTTGAGCGCCGCAGTCTCGGGACGCGATGGGTAATGAAAGCTCAGATCATCAAATTGCACCGCGCCTTTGGCCGGCTGCGGCAGCGCTTTGGGCGTGGCCGGATCTTGCACGCTGTCTTCCGCATGGAGCAATTCCACCAAACGCTCAGTGGCCCCAGCCGCCCGTTGCAGCTCGCCCCAGATCTCGGACAAGGCCGCAGTGCTGCCCGCCATGATCGCCGCATAGATCACAAATTGGACCAGCTCGCCGATGCTCATGGCGTCGCTGCGCACATCCCGCGCGCCGATCCAAAGCACCCCGATAATTCCAGCAAAGACCAGGAAAATCACAATAATGGTCAGCAGCGCCCGCACCGAGATCCGCGCTTGCGCGCTGTCATAGGCTTGCTCCGTGATCTTACCGAATTGGCTGTTAGAGCGGGCCTCATGGGTAAAGGCCTGCACCGCTTGCACCGCGCCAAGCTGTTCGGAGGCCCGGCCCGAGCTTTCAGCGATCCAATCTTGGTTATCCTTGCTCAAACGGCGCACCCGGCGGCCCAACGCGATGATCGGCACAATCACCACCGGCACGATCAGCAGCACCAACCCGGTCAGCTTGGCGCTGGTCAGCAGCATCATCACCAACCCGCCCGCAAAAAGCAGCACATTGCGCAGGAACCAGGACACGGACGAACCCAGCACCGATAGGATCAGCGTGGTGTCAGTTGTGATCCGGCTGAGCACCTCGCCGGTCAGGATCTTTTCGTAAAAGGCCGGGCTCATATTGATCATGCGCCCGAAGACGGCTTTGCGGATATCCGCCACCACCCGCTCGCCCAAACGGGTGACCAGATAATAGCGCAGCCCCGTACCCAGCGCGAGCAAACCGGCGATGCCCAAAGCCGCAAAGAAATACCCATCGAGCAGCGCAACACTGTCGGTTTGGAAGCCATCCACAACCCGGCGCACGGCGATGGGCAGCACCAAAGACACACCTGCGGTGAAAATCAGCGCCAATAATGACAGCACCAACAGCCCGCGATAGGGCAGCATGAATGGCATCAAACCGCGCAACGCGCCGATCTTTTTCGAGGCGGCTCGGTCGGTATCGGTATTGGCTGGTTTGCGCGCCATGTCGTCTCCTGGTTGCTTTGCCTTGGTTAGGCCAAGCGTTATCGCGCAACAAGTCGTCAGAGCCGCGCAGGTTAGAAAGGTTTTAAACTTACCAGGAAAACTTGGAGCGGGCGGCGGGAATCGAACCCGCGTCATTAGCTTGGAAGGCTAAGGTCTTACCACTACACAACGCCCGCTCTGTAGGGGGATGAGTTATTTTAAGCCATTCAAGCCGTCAAGCCGTATGTGCCCAGCCCATCCCGCGCGCAGCTCGCGCCACCAAGCTAGGCGGCGGCTGGGACTAGCCCCCGAAACGGCGCATCAGCGCGTCCACAGGGTTTTTCGGCCCATATTGTGGCAGCGCGGGTTTCACGCCCGGCGTGGGATGGGGATGCAGCACCACCACCGTGCCCGTGGGCACCATGTCGAAAAACGGGATGATCTGTTGATTGATCATGCGCGCGCAACCATTGGACACCGCTTTGCCCAATGTATTGGGCTTGTTGGTGCCATGAATGCGCAGCAGCGTATCCCCGCGCTCGGGCGTGTAAAGATAAAGCGCCCGCGCCCCCAGCGGATTGCCGACGCCGCCTTCCATACCATCAGCATGTTTCTCATAAGCCGCTGGGTTGCGTTTGATCATGTCTGGCGTGGGGGTCCAAAACGGCCATTTCGCTTTGCGGCCCACATAATAAGTGCCAGGCTCGTAAAGACCGGGGCGGCCGATCCCCACGGTCCAACGGATCGCTTCACCCTCTTCCAAGGTCCAGTACAGCGCGAAGCTGGTGGGATCCACATGCACCTGACCCGCGGGCAATTTGGTCTTCAATTTGACCCGGCGCGGCTGCAACGCTTCGGGCAGATCATAGACCGGCATTGTGGCATCCGCATTCACCCGCGCCAAAGCGGGCGTTCCCACAGCTGCGGCAATCCCAGTGGCAATAAATTCGCGGCGGCCAATCATAGTTATGTCCCCTCACACACTCACAACGCTTCCCTCAGGGCATATTATGGCGGAGCGGTGGTGAAACTTCGGTGAAGAACCCCGATCAATGCCCTAGCGTTGCCCCACGCTAGCAGAGGAAACCGCCAAAACCCAAGCCCTGGAGTACGCGCCGCGAAAACGTCCCAGCCCCGGCGATCCACCAGCGATCCCCCAGCAATCCGGGTGCAAACAGGGATGCAGAGCGGTGGACACTGCCCCGCGCCCTGCCTAGAACCGGCCAAGCAGCAACGGAGGAAGCCATGGCGGCCTATCAATACGTCTATCATATGGATGGTGTCTCCAAGACCTATCCCGGCGGCAAAAAATGCTTTGAAAACATTCGCCTGAGCTTTTTGCCCGGCGTGAAGATCGGGGTGGTGGGCGTCAATGGCGCAGGTAAATCCACCCTGCTGCGGATCATGTCCGGCATGGATAAGGATTTCACCGGCGAGGCCTGGGCCGCTGAGGGGGCCAAAGTGGGCTATCTGCCCCAGGAGCCGCAGCTCGATGAAAGCCTCACAGTGCGCGAAAATGTGATGCTGGGCGTGGCCGAGAAAAAAGCCGTGCTGGATCGCTACAACGAATTGGCGATGAATTACTCGGACGAGACCGCCGACGAGATGGCCCAGCTGCAAGACCAGATCGATGCGGCCAATCTTTGGGATCTGGATGCGCAGGTCGATATTTCCATGGAAGCGCTGCGCTGCCCCCCCGATGATGCCGCAGTAGACACGCTTTCGGGCGGGGAACGGCGCCGGGTGGCCCTGTGCAAATTGCTGCTTGAAGCCCCCGATATGCTGCTTTTGGACGAGCCGACCAACCACTTGGACGCCGAAACCATCGCCTGGTTGCAAAACCACCTGATCGCTTACAAAGGCACCTGCCTGATCGTCACCCATGATCGCTATTTCTTGGATGATATCACTGGCTGGATCCTAGAGCTCGATCGCGGTCGGGGCGTGCCTTATGAGGGCAATTATACCGCCTGGCTGGAACAAAAGGCCAAACGGCTGGAACAAGAGGCCCGCGAGGATAAATCCCGCCAAAAAACCCTGGAACGCGAGCTGGACTGGATCCGTCAGGGCGCGAAAGCGCGCCAGGCCAAACAAAAGGCCCGGATCAACGCCTATGAGGAATTGGCCAACCAATCCGAGCGCGAGAAAATCACCCGCGCCCAGATCGTCATCCCCAATGGGCCGCGCTTAGGCCAAAAGGTGATCGAGGTCGAAGGGCTGACCAAAGCCTATGGCGATAAACTGCTGGTGGAGGATCTGAGCTTTGCCCTGCCACCGGGGGGCATTGTCGGGGTGATCGGCCCCAACGGCGCTGGTAAATCCACCTTGTTCCGCATGCTCACGGGCCAAGAACAGCCCGATGGCGGCGAAGTCAGCTTTGGCGACACGGTGCAGCTGTCTTATGTGGATCAGTCTCGCGATGCCCTGAGCCCAGAGGCTTCGGTCTGGGAAGAGATCTCTGGCGGGGCCGAGCAGATCCAATTGGGCGATGCGGAGATGAACTCTCGCGCCTATTGCAGCGCCTTCAACTTTAAAGGCGGCGATCAGCAGAAAAAGGTCGGGCTGCTCTCGGGCGGGGAACGCAACCGGGTGCATATGGCCAAGCTGCTTAAATCTGGTGGCAATGTGCTGCTGCTCGATGAGCCGACCAACGATCTGGATGTGGAAACGCTCCGCGCGCTGGAAGATGCTCTGGTGGATTTCGCCGGCTGCGCCGTGGTGATCAGCCACGACCGTTTCTTCCTAGACCGGATCTGCACCCATATCCTGGCCTTTGAAGGCGAGGCCCATGTGGAATGGTTCGAGGGCAATTTCGAGGAATACGAGGAAGATAAGAAACGTCGCCTCGGCCCCGATGCGGTAGAGCCCAAACGGATCAAATACAAGAAATTCACCAGATAATTTCACATATATCAATTCATTAGCCGCTCGGTAGAATCGCCGGGCGGCTTTTTTTTGTGACAAAAGCCACATAACTAAGGCCAGATCTTTCAGGTCAGTTTCAGAGATATCCCATTATTTGAGCAATTTTGCCGGATCTGCGCAAGAATCCGACGCTGCCCCTCCGCGGCCGTTAACCCGGTCGCCGGTCTTCGCGCCAATCTTGCGCTGCCGCAGCCCCGCGCGCAGGATCTGTGCAACTCTAATAAAGACGTTGCCCAGGACTGCCCATGACCCAGGATCGCCCACAACTGATTGGTAAAGCCCAGGCCAATGCTGACCCAGGCGCATCCGAGTTTTGGATGGCACAGCTTTACCGCAACGCCGATGGGGAAACCTATCTTTTGGCAGGGACCGGCGGCAGTGACAGCGATTTCGAGCCGCCAGATCCAAGCGCCAAAGGCAAGGTCATCGAGATGACCGAAACCGAGGCATACAACTGGGCGGCGAGTTATTTGCCGATCGATACGGTCGAAGAATTCTTCGACCATCTGATTGAAGAAATCTGACAAGCCTACTGCCTATGACCAAAACATCACCACCATCGCACCCCCGAATCTTGTGGGGGAGTCATCGCTATTAGGCCCAGGCCACCGCCAAGTTACGGAACGTCAGAGGGAAAATTCGGTATGAAAAATAAACCTTACTCCACCCGGATCCGTCATTTATGCAATTTAGAATTGCACGAAACGAGCAGCCCAATCACCCCCATTAAAGGCCGGGAAAGCAACGGTATTTTCAGCAAGATTAATGCGCAAAACATCGCGGGAAAGGAACGATTCTTGCTGCGATGCGCCCTTGATCGCTCTGAACCGCTAAAATTATACTTCTTGTCATCGAGTTTTTCAGCGTGATACGCCCGCGACAGCTGGTGTGGGAACGCGCCAATTTAATTTCGAACGTGCTCATTCTTTTGGGCCAGAGCACAATATTACGACGTATTTGAGAGAGTATTTGGGATGCGAGTTGATTTGAGCATGAATGTCCAGCCGAATACCCCTTTCCATCGCAAATTTGTCTATGCGCCCGCTGGGCGCGAACGCCTGGCTGTCGCAGCCAGCCGCGCCGGGGCGATTGGCTGTGTGAGCTTTGATCATCTCGCGACGCTTGAAACCCTCTCTACGGCCCTTGATGCCCTTGGTCATCCGCTGAGCGGCGCCCATGGTCCCTTTGGCCTGCGCCTGCCTTCGCTCGAAGATGACATCGTGGCCGAGATCAACCTATGGGCGAATAAAGGGCTCACTTGGGTCATCGTTCCGACTGACGCGCTTGAGGCGTATTTCAACGGCTCTCCGACTTGGCTCTCCGAGGATATTGCACTGCTCGCCGAGGTCACAGATTGCGGCACGCATCCAGCGCTTGATCGCGTTGATGGGCTGGTGGTGAAAGGCAATGAAGCCCCCGGCTTTGTGGGCGAGGAAAGCAGCTTTATCCTGTTTCAGCATTGGGTGAAGACCACCAAGCTGCCGCTTTATGTGCATGGGGGGCTCTCGCCCCAGGTTTGCGCGGGCCTGAGCGCCATGGGCGCGGCGGGCGGCGTGTTTGATTGCCAGCTATATTTGACCAAAGATGCCGCTTTGCCCGCAGCCACTGCGCAGGTGCTGCGCGCGCTCACCGGCACCGAAACAGTCATGCTAGGCGATCCTGCTCAGGGCAGCTATCTGCGCGTGCTGCAACATCCCCGGGCCAAAGCCGGGGCGGCGTTTGGCAATCTCCATCAGCTCTCCCCGATCGCGGATATTCGCGCAGCTTTGGCCAGCACCCCAATTGGCTTGGATGATCCCGCCAGCGAGGTGATGTTGCTCGGCCATGATGTGGCCATGGCCGCCTCTTATGGGGAGCGCTACAAAACCGTGGCCCGTTTCCTGCGCGCTGTGGATGAGGCTGTAAGCACCCTTCCCAGCCTGGCTGTGGACTTGGCTCCGCTGCGCAAGCGCAATGAATTTGCCAGTTCTTTCGACATTGATGTGCCAATCATCCAAGGCCCCATGACGCGGGTGTCGGATAGCCCGGCCTTTGCGGCTGCGGTGGCCAAAGCCGGGGCATTGCCCACATTGGCCCTGGCGCTGATGCGCCCAGAGCAGGTGGAAACCATGGTCGATGAGACCAAGGCCCTGATCGGGGATGGCAAATGGGGCGTGGGCTTTCTGGGGTTCCTGCCGCAAGCGCAGTTCAAAGCTCAGATGGATGTGGTTCTCGCCCGCGAGCCGGATTTCGCCATCATCGCAGGCGGTCGCCCGGATCAAGCCGCCAAGCTCGAAGAGATCGGCGTGCCCACTTATCTGCACCTGCCCTCTGCCAGCCTGCTGGATTACTACATCAAAAATGGCAGCCGCCGCTTTATCTTTGAAGGGCGCGAATGCGGCGGCCATATCGGGCCGATCTCAAGCTTTGTGCTGTGGAGCTCGATGATCGATCGCATCTGCGAAGAGATCGATGCCGGGCGGGTGAAAGGCCCCGACCTGGATTGTGTCTTTGCGGGCGGTTTGCATGACGCGCTATCGTCGGCCTTTTTGCAGGTTCTGGTGGCCCCCTTGGCCGCGCGCGGCGTGCATGTGGCGATGATCGTGGGCACCGCTTATATCCTGACCAAGGAAATTGCGGAAACCGGCGCCATCCAAAGCAAATTCCAAGAGGTGGTGCGCGACAATCCCGATACCGCCATCCTGACCAGCGGCCCGGGCCATGCCAGCCGCTCTATGCGCACGCCTTTCGTGGATAGCTTTGTTGATAAGCAAAAAGCGCTGCGCGACGACAGCGAAATGCCCGAAGAAGACAAGCGCGAAGTGCTCGATGACATGATCATGGGCACGCTGCGCATTGCCTCAAAAGGCACTCGGCGCAACAGTGAGACTTCTGAAATCGAGCCGGTGCCCGAGGCAGAGCAATTTGAAACCGGCATGTATATGATCGGTCAGGTGGCCAGCCTGCGCGATGATCTGCGCGATATTGCCGATCTGCATGACAGTTTGACCGATGCCGCTGGCGAGATGCTGCGCGCCAATGCCATGCCGGAAATTGCCGTGCCCGTGGAAGATGGTGCTGCGCCGCTGGATATCGCCATTGTCGGCATGAGCGCGGCCTTGCCCGGGGCCATGTCCAAAGAAACCTATTGGCAGAATATCCTGGGCAAAGTGGATAGCGTGGTGGAAATCCCGCGCCACCGCTGGGATTGGCGGCTGTACTTTGATGAAGATCGCAAAGCCAAGGACAAGATTTATTCCCGTTGGGGCGGGTTCCTTGAAGATATGCCCTTTGAGCCCGGCGATTTTGGCATCACGCCGAAATCGCTGCTCAGCGTAGATCCGATGCAGCTGATGGCGCTGAAAATCGCCGATGAGGCGCTTGGGGATGCGGGTTACTCCGATATGGATAAAGGCCTGCGCGATCATACTGCGGTGATGATCGGTGCCTCGGGCGGCTCTGGCGATGTGGGGCTGCAATATAACCTGCGCTCGGAAACCCCTCGTTTTGAGGGCGGGTTAGAGCCCGCTTTGGCCGAACGCCTGCCGGAATGGAGCGAGGATACTTTCGCGGGGATCTTGATCAATGTGATTTCCGGCCGGATCACCAACCGCCTGGATCTGGGCGGGCCCAATTACACCACCGATGCGGCCTGCGCGTCGTCTTTGGCGGCGGTCTATCAAGCCTGTAACGAGCTGCGTTGGGGCCGCTCGCGCATGGCCATCGCCGGCGGTGTGGACACCCAGCAAAGCCCGTTTGGCTTTATGTGTTTCAGCCAGACCCAAGCGCTGAGCCCGCGCGGGCGCTCGCGTTCCTTTGACAAATCCGCCGATGGCATTGCGATCTCTGAAGGCATCGTGATGCTGGTGCTCAAACCTTTAGCCGATGCCGAAGCCGATGGGGATCGCATCTATGCGGTGATCAAAGGCGTGGGCAGCTCGTCCGATGGCAAAGGCAAAGCGCTCTCGGCCCCCGAAGCCGCAGGCCAGTTGCGCGCCATGCGCCGGGCCTATGATCAAGCCGGATACACCCCCGCAGATGTGCAGCTATTCGAAGCCCATGGCACCGGCACAGTGGTGGGCGACAGCACCGAATTGACCAGCACCGGCAATTTGGTGGCCGAAACCAGCCCGCGCCGCCGCAGCGCCGTGATCGGCTCGGTAAAAACCAATATTGGCCATACCAAAGCCACTGCGGGCATTGCCGGGATGGCTAAGATCGCCCTGGCGCTGCATCATAAAGTGCTGCCCCCCCATCGCGGGGTGGATGCGCCCAATGATGTTTTGGCCACTGACGAAGCCCCGCTTTACCTGCTCAATGCTGCCGAGCCTTGGATCGCAGATAGCGACGAAATCCGCCGCGCCTCGGTTTCTGCCTTTGGCTTTGGCGGCACCAATTTCCACGCCACGCTCGAAGAATATCGCGGCGAGTATCGCGAAGAATATCGCCACACGCCCAGCCCTGATTGGCCCGCAGAGCTCTTGGTGCTCTCTGGCGCGGATCGCGCGGCTCTGGCGCAAAGCATCAGCGATATTCTGGCCCGAATTGCCGCCGCCCCCGCACTCAAACCACGCTTTTTGACCTCTGTTCTGGGCAAGTCCTTTGATCCACAGGCAGGCAGCCGAGCGGCGCTGATCATCACCGATATGGCCGATGCCGCCGAGAAGCTGACCGCATTGCAAGCCCATCTTCAAAGCGATGCGCCATTGCCCGACGGGATGTTTGTGCAAGATGGCGCTGCGGAAAAAGGCAAACTGGCGGTGCTGTTCCCCGGTCAAGGCTCGCAATACCCGTTCATGGGCCGCGAACCTGCGGTGTATCTGCGCGAGCTGTCCGAGACCCTTTCGGGGGCCAACCGCGCCTTGAGCGCATCTTTGGGCGCCCGTTACGGGGCTGCCACGGCCTTGAGCGAATTCATCTATCCCCGTGGGGCCTATGATGATGACGCGCGCAAAGCAGGCCGCGCGGCGCTGACCTCGACCGATATTGCGCAGCCCTCTTTGGGGGCGGTGGAAGCCGGGCTTTGGGCGTTTTTGGCCGGTCGGCTTGGTCTGAGCGGCGATATGTTCGCGGGCCATAGCTATGGCGAGTTCGTCGCCCATCACGCCGCTGGGGTGCTGAGCTTTGAAGATCTCATGGCCGTGTCCGAAGCCCGCGGGCGCTTGATCGTCGAAAAAGCCGCCGAAGCCGGGTCTGAATTGGGCACGATGATTGCCATTTCGGCCAGCCGCGAAGAGGCCGAAGCCATCGCAAATGAGATCGAAGATCTCGTGGTGGCCAATCACAACAGCCCCAGCCAAGTGATCCTGTCGGGCCCCGAAGCCGCTGTGGCCAGCGCCCAAAAAGCTGCGGAAGCCAAAGGGTTCAACGCCACCCGCCTGCCTGTGGCTGCGGCCTTCCATTCGCAATTGATGGCCCCTGCGCGGGATGATCTGGGCAAAGTGATCCGATCACTGGTCTGGAAAACCGATGCGGCCAGCGCGGTCTATTCCAATGCCCGCGCCGCCCAACATGGCGAGGATGTGTGCCAGGCCATGACCGATCATTTGGTGGCCCCGGTGAATTTCGTCGATCAAGTGCGCGCGATGTATGACAATGGCGCGCGGCTGTTCTTGGAAATTGGCCCCAAGCGAGTGCTTTCTGGCTTGGTGCGTCAAATCCTGGGGGACCAGGATGTGCTCTCCATCTCGACCGATGGTGAAAACGGCAGTTTGCAGGATTTGTTGACTGCCATCGGCGCGCTTGCGGTTGCAGGCGCGCCCCTTGATCTGGCCCGGCTCTATGATGGCCGTGGCTGTGACAGCCTTACCATGGCGGATCTCGACCGCCTTGGTCAGCCATCGATCCCGTCCAAACGGGGCTGGTGGATCAATGGCAGCGGGGTGCGCAAAGCCGCAGAACCCCAAGCCACGATTGGCCTGACAAAAGAACAGGCCGATGCGCTCTTCGCGGAACTGCCCTTGGCGGCAGAGGCTCAATCCACCGCTCCGCAGGCTGCGCCGACCGCCTCGCCCGGCGAGGCGTTCACGTCGAGACTCCCCATCGCGCAAAGCGCAACCCCTTCAACTTCTGTATCTTTTATCCCGAGAGGTGATCGCATGTACGATAATCCCCCTCCTATGGCCGATAGCGGGTCTGGACGATCCGTTAGCGCCGAGTTCTTCAGCCTGATGGCGCGTATTGTTGAAAGCGCCGAAACGGTGGCTTGTGCCGAACTTGGCGCAGCCCCCTCTGGCAGCACCGGATTGCGTGGCGGGCATCGCCGCACTGCCCTGCGCCCAGCCCCCAAGCCCCAGGCCTTGACCGCCAGCGTGCCCGAGGCCGCGCCTTTTGCCCCGCCAGCCCCCATGCCCGCAGCCATGGCCAACCCGATGGCACCCGCGCCCACACCGGTGGAGCCTGTGGCCCCAGCCCCGGCACCGGCCATGCCCGCAGCCGCCGCACCGGCCCCAGCGCCTGCGCCTGCAGCGGCGCCAGAGCCCGCCCCGGCCCCTGTGGCGGTGGATCTCAAAGCCGTGCTGCTGTCGGTGGTCACCGATAAGACCGGCTATGACGAAGATATTTTGGAAATGGACCAAAATATCGAAGCTGATCTTGGTATCGACTCCATCAAACGCGTGGATATTGTGGCCGGTGTGGTGGAAAGCCTGCCAGCGCCGATCGCGGAAAAGCTGGGCGATGAGGAACGCAGCGCTCTGAACGGTGCCAAAACCCTCGACGGCATGCTTGAGATCCTCACCAAAGCGGAGGCCGCCGCAAATTTTAATCTGGCCGTGGCAGATAACAGCTCCGATCAATCGCCGGTGGCAACCCCGCCGAAGATTGACGCTCTGCCACGGCCTGACCAATCTCGGTTCATCGTCTCGCCCCGTAGCGAGCCGATGCCCGAGGATATTCGGAGCGCATTAACCGAAGGCGATCTGGTGATCACCGCCTCTGGCGGTGCGATTGACGCCGCTTTGATCGCCGCTCTTGAGGAAGCTGGCAGCAAAACCCACCTCATCCCCGCCGAAGCCCTGACCGATGAGGCCGCTTTGACCGCATGGCTTGAGACCAATGGCCCAGCCCTTGGGCGTTTGGCCGGGCTGGTGCATCTGGCCGGGCTGGGGCTGCCCGCCTTGGATCTGAGCGCCACACCAGAGGCCTGGCGGGAACAGCTCTTCCGGTCGGAAAAAGCCGCCTATATCCTGCTGCGCGATCTGGAGTTTGCCCCAGCGGCCCATGCGGTCTCGGTCACCGATCTGGGCGGGTTTTTTGGCCGCGGTGAGACCCCTAGCGAGGCCCTCCGGCTGCAAGGCGGCGGGGTTGGGCTGCTCAAATCCTTGCTGCGCGAAGACGAAGCCCGGCGCTGCAAAGCCATTGATCTGGACAGCAGCCTTGAGACCGACGCGCTGGTTGCGCAGATCATGGGCGAGATGCAGGCCCAGGGCGGGCGCGTGGAAGTGGGCTATCCGGCGGGCATCCGCACGGTTTTCCGCACCGAGCCTGCGCCGATCCTGCCCGGCACCCCCGAGGCAGACGCCGATGGCGAAGTAATCTTGGCCACTGGCGGCGCGCGGGGCATCACCGCAGAAACCCTGCGCGAGCTTGCTGCGCCGGGCGTGGTCTTTATCCTGACCGGCCGCTCGCCCCTGCCCGAGCAAAGCGCCACGTTGCGCGATGATCCGGCGCTCGCCGCCATGAGCGAGACCGAATTGGCACGCCATTTCGTGAAATCCGAGAAAATGCCCATCGCCGAGGGCCGCCGCCGCGCCAGCAAAGTGATGGCAAGCCGCGAGATGCTTGATTGTCTGGCCGCCTATGAAAGCGCCGGCGCGAGCGTCGAGTATCTGCCCGTGGATGTGAATGACAGCGCCGCTGTCAAAGAGATGATCGATGGGATCTATGAGCGCCATGGCCGCCTGGATGGGGTCGTGCATGGGGCAGGCGTGATCGAAGACAAGCTGCTGCGGGATATTCCCAGCGACAGCTGGGACCGCGTGGTGGAAACCAAGGTCATCGGCCTGCTGTCCTTGATGAGCGCCCTGCGCCCGGAAAGCCTGAAATTCCTATATGCCTTTACCTCGGTTGCGGGCCGTTATGGCAATGCCGGTCAAACCAGCTATGCCACCGCCAATGAGCTGATGGCCCGGATCTGTAGCCAATGGCAGGCGCAAATCGGTGGCGCGACCCGCGTCAAAGCCATGAGCTGGGGCCCATGGGGTGCCACCAGCTTTGGCGCTGGCATGGTCACCGCCGAAACCGAGCGGAAATTCCGCGCCCAGGGGGTTTGCTTGGTGCATGCCCGGTTGGGGGCGGATCTGCTGCGCATGGAAACCCGCTGCGCGCTGCGCGCGCCGCAAACCGAGGTGATCTATGGCGCGGCCCCATGGGAGGCCGCCGAAGCCAGCCGCAGCATTTTGCAAACCAATGCCCCAGGCGGTTTGCTGGCCCATAGCACGGTGGATTCCGCTGCGGGCGGCAAACAGCAAATGGCTGTGCGGATCGAGGATTGGCACCCGTTCTTGCAAGACCACATTATCGAAACGGACCCGGTTTTGCCCATGGCCATCGCCATTGAGATCATGGCCAGCGCCGTGCGCGATGTATTCGGTGATGATCTGCGCATCATAGGCGTTGCCGATGCCAAACTGTTCCACGGGGTCAAATTCGACACCGATCATAAAGATCTGGTCGCGGTGCTCAGCCAGAACTCCCATGGGATGGAGACCGAGGAAAGCGTTTCGGTGAAGCTCTTTGGCAGCGATGACAAACGCCGCCCCCATTACGCCGCCCGCTTTATCCTAGCGCAGAATTTCGCGCCCGCCCCGGCCAGCACCGCGCTGATTGCGCCGCCAGAGGCCAAAGTGATCACCGCCGCCGAGGCTTATGGATCGCATCTTTTCCACGGCCCGTCTTTCCACGCGCTGGAAAATGTGGATGCGATCTGGGATCACGGCATGTTGGTCAGCACCCGCGCCTCGTTGCCCCGCGAATTGCTGGGCGATGCTGGCGCCACGCCCTGGCTCTTTGATCCTTTCCTGATCGATGGCATCGCGCAGCTGCCCTATCTGTGGAGCCATGCGACCCGCGGCACGATCGCCCTGCCGATCAGTTTTGAGAAAATCACCCGCTACACCGAGGATCTGTCTGGGGCGGCGTCGATTGAATGGAACATTACCAAAGACACGCCAGAGCTCATCGTTTCCGAATCTCTGATCCGTGACGAAAACGGCCAAGTATTACTTTCAGCGAGTGGAATGACCCATGGATCGCGCCCGCCCAGCGACGCGATGATCATGGGTGGTAGCAAAGCAGCATGAGTTTAGATCATTCAAGCCAAAGCGATGATGTCAAAATCGCCGTCATCGGATTAGATTGCGTTTTCCCCCAAGCCGAAAATGCGCGCACATTTTGGCAAAATATCATCCACGAGATCAATGCCACGGGCGATCCGCTGCCATCGTGGAACAGCGAAGTGCATCTGACCCGGCGCGGGGATACCTCCACCAATCAGGGCGGCTATCTGAAAGATCTGTTCCGCATGGAGCCCGCCAAATTCGGGATCATGCCCCGTGCCTTGGATGGGGGCGAGCCTGACCAGTTTATCGGTCTCGATCTGGCCCGGCGGGCGCTGCAAGATGCGGGTGAGGCCTATCTTGATCCCAAATTCGACCATCGCGACACCGGGGTGATCGTCGGGCACAGCACCTATTACCACCGCGGTCAGATCAACACTGCGCAGCACCATGTTTTCGTCGAGCAGATGCGCGAGATCGTGCTGGCGCTGCAACCGAACCTTTCGGATGGGCAGCTTGAAAAGCTCGAAACATTGCTGCGTGATCAACTGCCACCCTTTGTCACTGATATTGTGCCGGGGCTGGTGCCCAATGTGCTGACCGGGCGGATTGCCAACCGGTTAAATTTGCGCGGGCCCAATTACCTGATTGATGCGGCTTGCGCCTCTTCCTTGCTGGCGGTGCAAGCCGCAGTAGATGAATTGGTCCGGGGCAATTGCAAAATGATGCTGGTGGGCGGGGTGAATGCGTCGCTGCCCGCTGAGGTGGCCATCATCTTTACCCATCTTGGGGCGCTTTCGGATAATGGCCGGGTGCGGCCATTCTCGGACGCGGCCGATGGCACATTGCTGGGCGAAGGGGCTGGCATGGTCGTGCTGAAACGGCTCGATGATGCGCTTGCGGATGGGGACCGGATTTACAGCGTCATTCGCGGCGTGGGCCAATCCAGTGATGGTCGCGGCCTGGGCCTGTTGAGCCCATCCATGGATGGCGAGATCCTGGCCATGCGCCGGGCCTATGACAGCAGCGGAATTGATCCCCAAAGCATCAGCTTGCTGGAATGCCACGGCACCGGCATCCCCCTGGGGGATCGTACCGAAATCGGCGCATTGACCGAAATGTTCGGCAAACGCCAAGGCCCCGAGGGCGAGGTCGCCATCGGCTCGGTCAAATCCATGATCGGGCATTGTATCCCCGCTGCCGGGGTGGCCGGGCTGATCAAAACCAGCCTGGCGCTGCATCACCGCCTGCTCCCGCCCACCATTTGCGACAATGTCAAAGAGACCCTGAAGATCAAAGAAACCCGGCTATTTGTGAATAACAGCGCCCGGCCTTGGATCCATGGCGAGGCTGGCCCGCGCCGGGCTGGGGTGAACGCTTTTGGCTTTGGCGGCGTGAATGCCCATGTGATTTTGGAAGAAGCCCCTGAGGCGGCCAATCATCCGCTGGATATGACGCCTTGGAGCCATGAGCTTTTTGTGCTGGCCGGGGCCGATCTGAACAGTCTTGAGGCACAGATCGAGCGGCTGAAAATCTTTGCCGAGACCGAAAACAAAGCCTTTTTGGGCGAGATCGCCCGCGCCTGTTGGAACGCCGCACAAAAGGCCAGCGGCGATTTGCGCCTGTCGATTGTCGCCGCCGATCGCGGCGAGCTGATCAAAAAGCTCGAACAAGCGCGCAAAAAGCTGGGCAAAGGGGTCAAACCCTTTACCACCCGCAATGGCATTTGCTTCCGCGACAGCGCTCTAGAGGGCAAGCTGGCCTTCATGTTTGCGGGCGAGGGCTCGCAATATCTGGGCATGTTCGAAGAACTGGCCTGCCAATTCGAGCCCGTGCGCCGCTGGCTCGATTTCTGGAAGCAAAGCGCCCAAGGCACCGGCGAGCTTGATCGCACGGATATTTTCTATCCCCGTCATAGCGAGCTAAGCGATGAAAAACGCGCCCGGTTGGGCGAGGATATTTTCAGCATGGCTGTGGGCTCTGAGGCCGCCTTTGTGGGCGGGCAGGTCATGTTTGATCTGCTCAGCGCGCTTGGGCTGCGCTGCGATGCCATGGTGGGCCATAGCTCGGGCGAAAGCAGCGCCCTTGTCTCGGCCCAAGTGGTGCGCGCCGACAGCCCCAAACAGATGCTGGAGCGGTTCCAAGAAATCACCGCCATGAGCCGCGATGTCTATGCCAGCGGTCAGGTGCCCACAGGCGCGTTGCTGGCGGTGGGTTTGCTGGACCGGGACAAGGTTTCTGAGACCCTCAAAGGCAGCGGCGCGGTGATCGCCATGGAAAACTGCCCCAATCAGACCATCGTGTTCTCACCCGCAGGCGATGCCGAAGAGATCCAAAGCAAATTGAGCAGCCAAGGCGCGGTGGTGGAAACCCTGCCCTTTGATCGGGGTTATCACACCGAAGGCTTCAAACCGATGCAGGAAGCCTTTGAGCGCTTTTACAGCGGCACAGGCGTTCATGAAGCCGAGGTGCCGCTTTACTCTTGTGCCAGCGCCGCGCCATTTCCCGCCGATGCGCCTGGGATCATCGCTTTGGCCGGGCGGCAATGGTCGCAATCGGTGCGCTTTGTTGAAACCATCAAAGCCATGTATGCGGATGGAGTGCGCGCCTTTATCGAGGTAGCGCCTGGGGGCAAGCTGTCGAGCTTTGCCCAACAGATCTTGGCAGATCATGCCCCTGATGCGGATCTGATGGTGGCGCCAAGCAATCTGGAAGCCAAACCCGATCTAGAAGTGCTGTTGCATTTGCTGGGCCAGCTCTATGCCCATGGCCAATATGCGCTAGACCCGATCTTTGCCGGGCGCGATCTGGCGGAATTTGATTTGGATATGCCCGAGCCGGCAAAACTGCGCGGCATGGCCATCGACAATTCGATCCCGCGCATCCATGCCACCCCAGAACTGGTCACGTATTTACAAGAATTGGGATTGGGCGGCGGCACGACGACACCGGCGATGATCCCAGAGCCCGCCCCGGCCACCGGTATTGTTCCGCCCCCCCCCCAAGACCCCAGCCAAGGGCTCACCAGCAATTTTGGCCTGCTCAAACAGGCCCAATGGTTGGATCCAGACACAATTGGCGGTGAAGTCTCCGTGTCGATTGCCGAAGCAGGGTTTTTGCAAGACCATGTGCTTTCCGGCGAGGTCAGCCGCGATCCAACAGTGTTCGGCATGTCCTGCGTGCCGTTCATGGTCTCCCTAGAGATTATGGCCGAGGCTGGCGCGATGCTGCTGGGGCGGCGCGATTTGGGCCTGGTCGAGGATATGACCGGCGAAGGCTGGGTCTGGGCCGATAAAGACGTCACCGATATTTATGTGGTGGCCAAGCGGATCAGCGAAACCCAAGTGGCCGCAGAAATCTGGAGCGGGGGGGCACGGGCTGTGACCGCCAAGCTCAGCTTTGGACCCGCCAGCCCCATTGATCATTCTTTGCCGCCAGTGCAGCCGGGCTATGGCTATAGCTGGACTGAACCATACGAGATGTACCGGGAAAACATCTTCCACGGGCCGTTGTTCCAAACCATCGACACGGTCACCGCTTGGGGACCTGACGGGATTGAGGCCACCCTCTCCCATCTGGATCTGCACGGGTTTGTGAAAGCCGGTGAAGACCCTGATTTCATCATCAACCCGGCCTTGTTCGATGCTTTTACCCAGGCTTCAGCCTTTTGGATGGCAGAAGAGCGTGGCCAATATTTTGCCAGCTTCCCGCGCATCATCCGCCGGATCGAACTTTACAATCCACCTGCGGTGGCCACGGCGGGCCTGTGGCTGCGCGCCGCGCGGGTTGAGCCGCCCAAACCAGGGGGCGACGGCACTTGGAGCGTGGATTGCTATCAGGGCGAACGGGTTTTGGTGCGCATGCGCGGGGCGGAAAACGCCTATAGCGATTTGCCCATGGAATATTATCCCTATAGCCTGGCACCTATTAACGGCTGGCTTGGGCAACCCACGCAGGTGGAAGCGGAATCTGGCACATTGCTATGGTTCCTGCCCGCCATGGAGCCGGATTTCTGGCGCAAGGTCGGCGGGGTTTTCCACCGGGTCCTCGCCTTTAGCAGCCTAGGCCCAGCCGAACGCAGCCAATGGCACAGCCTGGCCCATGATCTCGATGCCCGCGAAGCCTGGCTGATGCCGCGGGTGGCCATGAAAGAAGCCGTGCGTTGGTGGATCAGCGAATTTATCGGCCAGCGGCTTTATTCCGCCGATATTGGCTTGCTGGAATTAAGCTCGGGCCTGTGGCGCGCTGTGACCCCTTATGAAGGCGTCTTGCTGGATATGCAGGTCAGCGCCAGCCCCGAAGGACTTTACGTTGGTCTCAGACCACAATTCGCCGAAGCGCCCCAAGAGCTGCCCACGGCATTTAACCAATCAGAAATGGAGCAACCGTGGTGAGCAAATCCCTGGCTGAAGAAACCGTTTTCAACATCTTGAGCGAATTTGCCGATGAATGGGGGCTCGATGATCTCGAGCTAAGTACCGAGACCCAGCTGAAATCGGATATGAGCTTTGAATCCACCGATATCATGCAGTTGTTTCTTGGCATCCAAGAAGCTTTCCCATCGGTTCAAATCCCATTTCAGAGCTTGGTGATGAAAGATGGCAAATTCATCGACGACCTGGCGGTGCGCGATGTGATTGCCTTCGTGAATACCGAAGTCGCCAAATCAATTTCAGCTGCCTGAGGATAGTTTCATGTCTGTTAAATCGTTATTCATTGGAATGGACGGCTCGACCTTTACCGTCCTGGATCAGCTCACCCAAGGCCCAGAGCCCGTCATGCCGGTTTTGGCCGGGCTGTTGGAACGCGGCGCACGGGCCAATTTGACCTCGACCCCGAACCCGCTGACCCCGCCTGCTTGGGTCTCGCTTATGACCGGGCAATTTCCCGGCGTGCATGGGATTTATGATTTCCTGAAATCCAATGAGGTGGATGGGGATCTGTATACCGAATTGTCGAGCTCGAAAGACTGCTCGCGCGAGTTTATCTGGACCATCGCCGCCCGCAATGGCGAGCGCGCCGCGGCGCTGAACCTGCCTTTCACCGCTCCGCCGCCCCGAGATTTTGATGGGGTGATCCTGCCTGGTTTCGTGCCTTGGAAACATCTCAGCCGAAACACCCAGCCTCGGGATTTCTACAAGCGTATGAAAAAAGCGCTGCCCCAGGTGGATCCCAAGCAATTGGCCTGGGATTATCAACACGAGGAAAAATCGGTGCAGCATCAAAGCACCGATCAACAGCGCGATTGGGTGACCTATCACTTGGCCCGCGACGAGATGTGGTTCGAGGTTGCTAAATATGTGATCGAGAATGAATCGCCGTCGCTGATGGCGGTGATGTTTGACGGCACTGACAAGCTGCAACACCAGGTCTGGCCCTATCTTGATCCCGACCTGGCCCCCGAGACCCCCGATGCGCTTTACACGGAAATGCGCGAAGCCTCGCTGCAATATTTCCGCAATGTGGACCGCTATATCGAAGGCATCATGGCGCTTTGCCCCGATGCGCAGGTGGTGCTGTCCTCCGATCACGGCTTCACCGCCCAAACCGCCGTGTTCAACGTGAACACTTTCCTAGAGCAAAAAGGCTATCTGTCCTTCCGCACCCCCGAAGAGATTGCCGAACTGGCCCAGAAAAGCGGGTTCCTCACCCCGGTGAATGTGGCCGCCTCGAAAGCCTATGGCCGCACCCCATCGACCAATGGGATCTATATCCGCAAAGAAAGCGATGGCTGCACCGGCGGCGTGAGCGATACGGATTATGAAAGCTTCCGCGATCAGCTTATCGCCGATCTGAAATCGGTGATCGATCCGCGCACGGGCAAACCCCATGTGGTGGATGTGCTCAAGGCCGAAGAAGCCTTTCCCGGCGCCCATATGAAAGACGCCCCGGATCTGACGCTGATCATGGCCGATAGCGGCTTTATCTCGCTCAAACAGGCCGAAGACGCGCTGGAACAGCTCGATCCGCCCATTGGCACCCATCATATGGACGGGATCTTCATCGCGGCCGGTGAAGGGATCAAACAAGGGGTGAGCTTGGATGATCTGCGCATCGTCGATGTGGCTGCGATCTTGCTATATCATTGCGGCGTTCCCGTGCCCGAGGATTTCGACGGCAAAGTGCCTCAGGCGCTTTATGACCCCGCATATCTGGCGGCAACGCCCATCCAAACCGGACCTGCCTCATTGGTGCCAGAGCATATGGCAGCGGCAGAAATGTCCGGCGAGGAAAAAGCCCAGCTGATGGAGCAATTGGCTGCTCTGGGTTACGCTGAATAGGACGTTGGAATGCCCCAGATTGCCATACGCGGCGCCAAGCTGAACTATATGCAGCTTGCGCAACTCGGCTCTGGGCCGAAGCGTGACCTTTTGCTGTGTCATGGCCTTGCCTCTTCCATGGGGTATTGGCCGGTGGAATTGCTCACGCAGTTGCGGGCGCATTTCTGCCTGACATTATTTGACCAACGGGGGCATGGCCGGTCGCGGCCAACCCCATCGGGCTATGGCGCCACAGAGCTGGGTGCCGATCTGGCCGCAGTGATTGCAGAATTGGAGCTGCAGAAACCCGACATCATGGCCCATAGCTTTGGCGGTGTGGCCGTGCTGAGCATGTTGCAAGCCCGGCCAGATTTGGCGCGCAGCCTGGTGTTGCTCGACAGTCAGATCGAGCTTGGCCGTAGGCAAGCAGTGCGCGCCGGCGACGGGGTGGATGCGGCTTTGGTGGCGGCCCTGGCGGATGTGGGCGTGACCGCTGATGCCTCAGATCCTTTTGTTGGGGTGCATATGCTGGGCGCTTTGGCTCATCGGCAATTGCAAGACATCCCGATCGAAACCGAAGATGCCCGCGTCAAATTCCTGTTCCAAGCCTTGCCCGCCAGCAATGCGCGCCGCTGGGTGACCTTGATGCAGAACACCGATGCCATCGCAGAAATCACCCAAAGCGATGGGCTGTCACCCGAAGGGCTGAGCCGCATCGCTTTGCCGATGCTGGGGCTTTACGGGCAAAAATCCGCTGCCACCCATAGCGCGCATCTGCTGACGGGGCTGCTGCCCGATTTCAGTTTGGAAATCCTCGAAGGCTCAGGGCATTTCTTTGTGGCCTCGCGGTCGGATTTCGTGCTCTCGCTCTGCCGCGAATTTTGGGGTTTGGAGGTGCCGGTGCAATGCTGACCCGCCCTGATCTGCCCCAGCCGCGCAGCCATATGCGCCGCCTGCCCATCACGCCCGGGCTGCGCCCGGATGACTTCCGCTGTGTCGCCCAGGGCGGTTTTGGCGATGGGGTGAACGCTTATGCCCATTCCATGGCCTGGTTCAAAGATCGGCTTTATGTGGGCACCACCCGTGGGAATTTCCCGCTCATGCGCCGCCGTTTGCCCATCGGCATGAACCCATGGCCGGTGGAATGCCCGAAAAACCCTTTTGATCTGGGCCTGAATTCCGAGATCTGGCGCTATCACGTGGAACAAGACAGTTGGGACCGGGTGCGCCGCGCCCCTGATGTGCGGGGCAGCCATGGGCGCATGATCCCTTCGTCCTTTGGCCATCGCTCGATGATCGTGCATGAAGATGCGCTCTATTGCACAACCTGGTCCCCCGCCGCGGGCAAGGGCCCGGAAATTCTGCGCTCGGAGAATGGCGAGGACTGGCATTCCACCTGCGAGCCGGGCCTGCATGGGTTGCCGGTGACCGCGATACGCACTTTGGTGCCCTTCAAAGGCAAGGTCTATACCACGCCTTCGGGCTCGCGCGGCGGCAATCCCAATGTGGGCTCCCATGCCATCGTCTATGAAAGCAGCGATATTGCCGGCGGGCATTGGCAAGCGGCCAGCGAATTTGGCTTTGGGGATTCCGAGAATAAAACCGTGTTCGAAATGGTCGGTTTTGGCGATCATCTCTATGTGGGCACCTTCAACTTGGCCGGATATGAGATCTGGCGCTCGGATCTGACCGGAGAGCTGCCCTATCGCTGGGAACGCGTGATCGAGAAAGGCGCCTATCGCGGCCCGGAAAACCAAATCGCTTGTTCCATGATCCCGTTCAAAGGCGGGCTTTATATCGGCGGCGGGATCCAAGGCGGCGGGGTGGATACCCAAAACCGCATCGGGCCTGCAGCCTCGGAACTGATCCGCATCAATCTTGATATGTCATGGGATTTGATCGTGGGCAGCCCGCGGCAAACCCCCGATGGCTATAAAGAACCCCTCTCGGGTTGGAGCGATGGGTTCGACAATTGGTTTGCGGGCTATTTCTGGCGCATGGGCGTCTATGATGGCTGGCTCTATCTGGGCACTTATGACTGGTCCACCACGCTGCCTTTTGCCCGTCGCGATCCCTGGCCGCAAATGACCTGTGATTTGCTCAATGCGATGCCCGAGAATTTCGTGGAAGATTACATGGGCGGCTGCGGCGTCTATCGCAGCTTTGATGGCGATAATTGGATGGAAGTCACCAGCGATGGCTTTGGCAATCCGTACAATCTGGGCGTCCGCAATATCATTCCCAGCCCCCATGGGCTTTTTCTAGCAACCGCCAATCCCTTCGGCCCGCGCACCTGGTCTTTTAGGGAGGAAAGTTACCTGCCCAATCCTCGGGGCGGCTGCGAAATCTATCTCGGCAAGAAAGCGGACGGATCGCAAAATGAACGCGCATGAGACAGTGTCCGCGGCCAAATCTCTGAGCCGCCCCCCGCTTTTGCCCAGCGAGATCGAAGGCCAGCCCATCGCCCTAAACGATCTGGGCAAAACCATCGACATCACCCTGGGCGGGAAATCTTTGCTTGGTATCGAGCATTGGCAATACCATGTTCTGTGCGGGCTAAACGGGCATAATGCTGACACGTTGCAAGGGCTGCATGATCTTGTCCAAGATCGGTTTGGCCGCGATCTTGATCACAAGGAAATCGCGGGCTTTTTCCGCCTGCTCAAAACCCATGAACTGATCGATCCCGCCGAGCAAGAGCGCTTGCCCGTGGTCAACAACGCTGTTCTTGGCAAGAATGAAGACCCAATCGAGGAAGCCAAACAGCAATCGGTGGGCGTTGCAGATACCCCGAGCAAACCCGGTATCGTGCTGTTTCGCCCATTATGGCTTCTTAAACTGCTCACACCGATCTTTTGGCTTGGCAATTGGGTGCGCTTTTTGCTGCCAGTGATGCTGGTTGTGGCGGTGTTTGAGACGGTTACGAATTGGTCCGCCATCACCGAAGGCTTTCAGCTTTATTTCACCACATCGAACCTGGCCACTGTGGTGGCCGTATTGGTGTCGTTGAACCTTGTGATCAGCCTGCTGCATGCATGCGTGGCCCATAGCCAAGGGGTCACGGTCAGCGCTGTGGTGATCCGGTTTTTGTTCAGCTTCTTCCCCCAGATCGGGCTGTGGATGGAAGATACTGAAAAGCTCAGCCGCCAACAGGCCATCCGGCTGCATGGCGCCCCCCTGATCATCCGGCTGTTTTTCGCCTGCTCTGGAGTGTTGACCTTTGTGGCCACCCGCCATCTTGGCGGTGTGATCCCAGAGGCCGCCGTGGTGGTGGCGGTGATTGCGAGCCTGTCATTTCTGTTTTCGGCCTGCCCGTTCTTGCCCAGCAATGGCTATCGGGTGATGGCGGAATTTCTTGATGAACCCCATTTGCGCGCCAAAGCCTTTAAAGCACTTTGGAGCCGGTTCAGCCGCTCGCAATACCAAAAGGCCGATCCCCAGGTCTTGTTGGCCTATGCGCTGGTATCCATGGCTTTCGCCTTGCTGCTGGCGGTGCTCACATTCTTGGTTTTTGGCCGCCGTTTGCTGCTCACATTTGGCGCGGACGGTCTGGTTATCGGCGCAATCGTGATTGTGCTGTTTCTCGTGCGGGTCTGGTCCCAGCTCAAGAAGACCAACGAAATCTACTGGAAAAACTACCGTTTTGAACGCTGGAGGGACAGAACTCTGCCTAGCCAAGAACAGCGAAAGCTCGAGGATACCACCCGCATCACGCCTTGGACCGCGCTGAAAGTTGCGCTGCTGGTCGCATTGGCCGTGGTGTTGATGCAACCCTATGAGTATCGCCCCAGCGGTCCCGTCACGATGCTGCCGCGATCGCAAAACTCCCTCAGCTCGGATGTGGAAGGCATCGTCGAAGAGGTTTATTTCGAAGGCGGCGAGTTCCTCGAAAAAGGCACACCAGTGGCCCGCCTGGCCACCCAAGAGCTCGAAGCGCAAATGCGCATCCTGCAAGCCGAACAAGAACAAGCCCAAACCAATTACGACTTTGTCCGGGTGCAATGCGAACGCAATGAGGCGCTGTTTGAAAAAGGCGCGATCTCTGATGCGCAGCTGCAGCGCTATTTGTCGGAATGCTCTGCCGCCGAGGCCGAGCTGGAAATCCTGAAAGCGCAAATGGACCGCGTGCAATATCGCATCGACCGCAGCACCTTTCGCATGCCTTTTGATGGCCAGCTCGGCACGCTCTATCTACAAGAACGCCTGGGCAGCTATCTAAAAGAAGGCGTGCCCGTGGCCACGGTGCGGGACACATCCGGGTTCAAAGTGCAGTTCAAAGCCCGCGAATCCGATCTGGCCCTGGTCCATGAAGGCTCGCCGCTCGAAGTGCGGGTCTATGCCTACCCCGATGAGATTTTCTATGGCGAGATCGTCTCGATCGACCCGGATGTGGAATCCGGCAAGGGCGGCCAGCTCGTGGATATGGTCGGCAAGATTGAAAACCGCGATGGCAAACTGCGCTCGGGCATGACCGGCTTGGCCAAAGCGGATGGGATCGAAAAGCCGATTTGGCGCATCATCACCCAAGGTCTGTATCGCTTCTTTGTCATTGATCTATGGGCCTGGCTGCCCTGAATATAAAAGAGAGAGTTCTAATGTTTGACGATAGTGCTGTTGGCAATCACGTCATCTGTATCACCATGGACAGTTGCCGTTTCGACTCCTTCATGGCGGCGCGCACCCCCAATATCGACCGTCTAGGAGAAGTCTCGCGGCGCTATTCCTACGCCTCTTGGACCGCGCCGTCCCATCACGCGTTTTCCATGGGGTTGCTGCCCCATGCGAGCCCCAAATGCGTGCTGGCCTCCGAGGTCTATAAGGATGATTTTGTCGATTGGGAGAAACGCACCAATCTGCAAGGCATCGATTTTAAAACGTTCCTGCCCAATCTGACCCTGACCAATGTGCTGGAAAAACTGGGCTATGAAACCGTCGGCCGGGTGAGCATGCCCGTGCTGAACCCCAATACGCCCTTTGCCCGCGGCTTCTCTGATTACAAGCTGATGACCAACCATAACGGCTTTCACGAGATGGTTGAGGAAATGGAGCTGCCTGAGGATGAGGATGAAACCTATTATTACTTCTTCAATCTCGGCGAAACCCACTACCCCTATATGCTGAAAGACGAGAGCCTGCCGATCATCTCGGGCCTACATGGGGTGGCCAAACGCATCACCGATGCCGATACCCCAATCACCAAGATGAGCTGGGAAGAATTCCTCACCGAGGAACGTATGCGCATGCTGCGCGACGCTCAGATCAAAGCGGTGGAGCATGTGGATTATCAAGTGGGTCAGATCATGGGAAAAGCCGCCAAAGGCCGGACCTGGCTGACCGTGACCGCCGATCATGGGGAATTGTTTGGCGAGGATGATTATTTCGGCCATGGTCCGATCTTCCACGAAAAGGTCTTTGAAGTGCCCTTTGTGGAAGGGCTGATCACGTAAACTGCCGATGACTGCCCCACCACCGCCCATATTGATCTTGGCCCCCCCGCGCTCGTTCACCACCTTGGCCAGCGGGATGTTGGGGGTGCATCCCCAAGTGTTCGGCGTGCCGGAACTGATGCTGTTTTATTATGAAACCATCGGCGATTTATGGCGCTATGGGCGGTCCTTTCCTGCCATTGACACGCGGGTTCGCCACGGGCTTTTGCGCGCGGTGTCTGAAATTGTCTTTGGCGAGCAAACCGATGAATCGGTGATGGCCGCGGAATATTGGTGCGGGCGGCGTCAACACTGGCCCGCGCGCGAGGTTTTTGCCGAGTTGCAAAGCCTTGTGGCCCCATTGCGCATATTGGAGAAAAGCCCCGATTACAGCGCCAAACCCGATTCCATGCTCCGGTTTTTTGAAGGGTTTCCCGATGCGCAGATCATCTATCTGACCCGCCATCCAATCGGCCAATGCAAATCGGCAATCAATATTGGCGAGGGGGATTACCCTTACCTTTCCAATTCCTTTGCCTATGAAGGCGATCAGGCCATCGCAGATCCGCAGATCGCTTGGCATGATATGAATGTGAATATCCTCAATTTCCTAGAAACCCATGTGCCGCCCGCGCAGCGTATGCAGATCAAAGGCGAAGTGCTGCTGGCTGAACCCGAGGCGGAGTTGAAAAAGATCTGCCAATGGTTGGGGCTGCGCACCGATAACGGGGCGATGGAGGCGATGATGCATCCCGAACGCAGCTCTTTCGCCGCGTTTGGACCAATCTCAGCCCTGTTTGGCAATGACCCGAATTTTCTGCGCAACCCGTTCTTCACCAAACAACCGGCGCGGAAACTGCCCCCATTGGATCAGCCTTTGCCCTGGCGCGAAGATGGTGCCACGCTTTACCCCGAGGTCATCGCTCTGGCCCAGGAGCTTGGATACTGATGCGTAAAACTCTGGGCAACATCACCTATATGCGCACCAAAGCGGCCCATCGCGATCCCGAGAAAGAGAATTCGCGCAGCGCTTTGGTGATGGCCTGGCGGCGCCAGCAAATGCGCCGCCGCGCTGTGGCCCATGTGAAACGTGTGAGCCGAAATGATGGCCTCGCCCGGTCTGTGGAAGAGCTATATGACCGCGATGGGCGGCCGCCGCAGAATATCGATATCGAGCATATGATGGTGCAATATAAGCGCCTCAAGCGGCAACATGGCTGGCTGGAAGCGATGGTCAAACGCTGCCGGTGCCGCCTGCGCGAGCTGGACTTGGTGCGCTTTATCCATGCCACTGCCGCGATTGAACAGCATATGCTGGATCGACAAGCGGCACGATACGAGGCCCATCGCGCCATCGCCCAAAAGGAGCAGCGCGGCAAGAAGATCCCTGCAAAGCTTGCGGCGCTGATCAAGGTCGATGTGGTCCGCGAAGTGCGCCGCCATGAATTGCGCAATACGCTGACCGACACTTTGAGCGGTCAATACTTGCCACTGTCACGCTATATCCAAGAGGTGATGCGCTATATGCATTACGAGGATATTCCCGAAGCCAACCGTGTGGGCATCGATCCCGACCCCGAAGCCCGCTATCAATTTCTGCTCAGCGCCTATTTCGATATGGTTGTGCTGGTCGAAGATATCGAATCCAAGATTTACGATCTGCAAGAATATGTGGAATCGGCGGATTTGTTATTGCTGCGCGAAACATGAGCCCGCTCGACACGGCAGTAGAGATTTGGCTGCTCGACACGCGTCGCGCTTCTGCTCGCGCGCTGGAACTATGTCGCCAAGTGGCCTCCCAGCCTGAACATGAACGGGCCGCGCGCTATCGCCAAGCCCGCGATGGGCGCAATCTATATCTTGGCCATGGGCTCGCCCGCATGGCAACCGCCCGCCATTGCCAAATGGATCCGCGAGAGTTGCAATGGTGCTGCGATGATCGGAGCAAACCCTCTTGGGGCAATGCGCCCTTTGCCTTCAGCCTGTCCCATAGCGGGGATTTTGTGGCATTGGCGCTTGCTGGGCCCGGCGCGGCTATCGGCGTTGATATTCAGGAAATGAGCCCGCGCATCGATGCGAACCGTATTGCCAACTATGCTCTATCCCCCGAGGAATGCACGGTTCTGGATCACTCCGAGGGCGCTGCGCGGCAGCGGCGGTTTTTTCAACTTTGGGTGCTGCGCGAAGCCGGGCTGAAAGCCAGTGGCGAGGGGATATTTACTGCGCCAAAAGCCGCTTCTGCCTTGCCCCTGCCCGCCCCAGAATGCTGGATCCAAGCCGCCAAACTGGGATCCCCAATGATTTGGACAAGGCTGCTCAACGCGCCCGAGGGATATTGCGCCGCCCTCGCGATTTTGGCGGCAAAGCCGCCAAAGCTGTCGGTCATCTATCAAACCCCAGAGGCGATTGAGGCGCTGCTCGCATAAACAGCGCCTGGGGGTTTTGCACGCCTGCGTTATTCTGGGGTGGCGCCCAATTGCCAAAGCGCCCGCTGGGCGGCGGTGGGGGATTGGCCGAAGCTGCCAAACCATTGCTTATACAGCGCCAAGACCAAGCCGCTGCGGTTGAGCCGCGCCAAAGCCCGATCAGCCACCAATTTGAACTCCGTATCCCCATAGGCCAGCGCCAAAGCATAGGGTTCAAACGAGAACAAATCCCCGGCTAGGAAATAGTTCAGACTTTCATCCGTTTGGCTGAGCACTTTGCCGATCAGAACCACTTGATCTGCCGCGTAAACATCCACCTCGCCCGCAGTCAGCGCCGCCATCGCCGCGTCTTTATCGTCAAAGGACACAAATTCGGCCTTGATGCCTTCTGCCTCAAGCAAAACTGTCAGAGCCTCATGGGTGGATGTGCCCGGCGCGACGGCAATTTTGCGCCCAGGCAATTGCGAGAAATGCTCGATCCGGTCACCATCATCCATGCTGAGCAAGCCGCCGCCGGTGATGAATGTCAGATCCGTGAAGCCGATGCTGCCCGCGCGCTCTAGGGTTTTGGTGGTCACGCCGCATAGCAGATCAATGTCACCCGAAGCCAAGCGATCAAACCGATCCTCGGCGGTGACCGCCACATAGCGGATCTCGAGATCCGGGCGCTCTAGGGTTTGGCGGGTCTCTTCCGCAATCGCTTGGCACAGGCCCACGGAATACCCCGCCGGCTGGCCTGCTGCATCCGCAAAGGAAAGCGGCGGCGCGCTGGTGCGATAGCCCAAGGTGATCACCCCGGTATCAGAAATTCGCGCCAAAGTGCCGGTCAAATCATCGGCCTGAGCCGCCACAGGGCTCAGCAGAGATGCCGCGGCCAAAGACAGCGCCGCAGCCAGGGAACGCAAAACAGTCATCCGGGTAAGCCTTTCAATTCCGTGATTTAGAGGGACCATACCTGGCCCGTCAGGCTTTCCAAGAGACAGATCGGCACGGGGGGCATTTCCCCCAAAATCAGCCTAGCGGCGCACCAAACTATAGGGCGCGTAGAACCGGCTTACCCATTCCTCACCATAAAGATTGCACATAATTTCATAGGCAAATCTTGACACAAGCATCCCTACACCCCTCCCAAAGGATAGTTATGAATATCTGCATAGCAGAACAAAATTACGCGTAAACCTGTAAATTAGTATTATAATTGCTCAGGCATCGCAGGGGCAGCTTGGGAGGGATGTATCGCGATTTAGACAGGGGCCTCATCGAAAAGCGTCAACAATTCCCCATAGCCTTGGGCGGCCATCTCTTCTTTGGGGATAAAGCGCAAAGCAGCGGAATTGATGCAATAGCGCATGCCCCCTTGGTCTTGGGGGCCATCGGGAAAGATATGGCCCAAATGGCTGTCGCCGGCGGCAGAGCGCGCCTCGACCCGGACCATGCCAAGCGAGACATCTTTATGCTCGCTCACTTGGGCGGCATCGATGGGGCGGGTAAAGCTGGGCCAGCCGGTGCCGCTGTCGAATTTATCGGTGGAGGCAAATAGCGGCGCGCCGGTGACCACATCCACATAGATGCCCACTTGTTTATTGTCCCAATAGGCATTGGCAAAGGGCCGTTCGGTGCCGTCTTGCTGGGTGACGCGATATTGCTCTGGGGTCAGCTCGGACAAAGCGGCGTCGGTTTTTTCCCATGTCTTTTTGGTCATAAAACATCCTTTCGGCTTTGCCCTATATGTTTGCCCTTGGGGGAAAATTACAATTGCTGGGCCGTGCGCCCCACTGAATTGTGAGGGTTTGCCGCCCAAACCGATGGCAAAACATGCCAATCGGCGCTGCGGGCGGGCCAAGAAAGGTGGTGTTTGCCCCGCGCCCATGGGATAGCAGCGCCAAGATTTTCGCCGGAGGCTGCCGCCCATGTATATCGTCACCTTGCTCAGCAATCCCGCCCAGCCTTGTTTGGATCGCGACAGTGTTGAAGCGCTGCGCAATGCTTGGGGTGGCGGCACGGCGCAATGGCTCAGCCCGGGCGAGGCGGCGGAGTTTTCGTTGGAGATCCTGCCCGATACCTTCGAACAGGTCTGGAGCGATTTGCAGACCCGCGCCATCGATCTGGCGGTGCAGCCAGCCCAAGGGCGGCGCAAGCGCATGCTTTTGGCGGATATGGACAGCACCATGATCGGCCAGGAATGCATTGACGAGCTTGCGGATGTGGCGGGCGTAGGGGCCCGCGTGAAAGAGATCACCGCCCGCGCCATGAATGGCGAGCTGGATTTCGACGGTGCGCTGACCGAGCGGGTTGGGCTTCTTAAGGGGCTGGATGCTGAGGTGATCGATCAAGTGTTTGCCCAGCGCATCAGCTTTACCCCCGGCGGGGCGGAATTGATTGCCACGATGAAAGCTGCGGGGGGCTATGCAGCGCTGGTCTCGGGCGGTTTCACCAGCTTTACCAGCAAAGTGGCGGCGCATTTGGGCTTTGACGAGCATCGCGCCAATGGGCTGTTGCAAGAGGATGGCAAATTGACCGGCCAGGTGGCTTTGCCGATCTTGGGGCGCGAGGCCAAAGTGAGCGCTTTGGAAGAGATCACCGCGCGACTGGGCATTTCCGAGGCGGATGTGATGGCCGTGGGGGATGGCGCCAATGATCTGGGCATGCTGCAACGGGCCGGGGCTGGGGTGGCTTTGCATGCCAAACCGGCCGTGGCGGCCCAAGCCAAGCTGCGGATCAATCACGGGGACCTGACCGCACTGCTATATTTGCAAGGCTATGCGAAATCCGAATTTGTGCAGCCCAGCGCCGCACAGGGTTAACCGCCCAGGAGCAATTTCGTAGCAATCGCCCACATGAGCACGGCCACCAGCGCTTCAAGCCCACGCCAGGCACTGGGGCTGGCAAAGATCGGGCGCAGCAGCCGCGCCCCATAGCCCAGACCAAAGAAGAACACGAAACTGGCGCTCATGGCCCCCAGGGCAAAGCGCAGCGGGCTGTCGGCCTGGGCCGAGATCGATCCGATCAGCAAAACCGTGTCGAGATAGACATGGGGGTTGAGCCAAGTCAGCGCGAGACAAGTGGCCAAAGCGGGCCAAAGCCGGCTGGCTTGATCGGGGGCGGGCATCAAAGCGGCGCCGCCGCGCCAAGCGGCCAGAGCCGCGCGGACCCCATAGACCAGCAGGAAGGTGGCCCCGCCATAGCGAAAGACCGGCTCGATCCAAGGGGCGGCGCGGGTCAACGCCCCGAGCCCTGCCACACCCCCAGCGATCAAAAGCGCATCGGATAAAGCGCAGGTGAGGCAAATGGCAAAAACATGCTCGCCCCGCAGACCTTGGCGCAGAACAAACGCGTTTTGCGCGCCAATGGCGAGGATCAGACCAAACCCTGTGACAAACCCCTGAGACTCTGATCCCATGATCTTCCCCTTCCCCGCACGCGGCCTGTCATTGCGAATTTAACCGGCGGGCACAAGAACTGGCAGCAAAGGCGGGCTCCCGCCCCTGGAGCCGCGCGCCAAAGGCGCTTGCCCAGGGTTGGGCCCGGCAGGCGCTGTGCGCCTGAGCCGCGCCCAGGGGAATGGGCTTGTCCTTGCTCGGTTTGGGGCTCAGATTGAGGCCAAACCCAAGCGGAATTTTCCTGTGATGACCGATGCTTTTGCCAGCAAATCCACACCCCAAATCCTGCGCATGGGGCTATCGGATTTTCTGGTGCGGTTCGATGATCGTCTCAGTGATCAGGCCAATCGGGCGGTGTTATCCTTGGCTGCGGCTTTGGAGGCCGAAGCCTGGCCCGGCCTGGTGGAATTGGCCCCGTCTTTGGCGGCGCTTTATCTGCGCATGGACCCGGCGCAATGCGATCCCTGCCACGTCGAAGCCAAGCTGCAAGAGTTGCTGGCCACGCGCGATTGGTTTGCCGCCCCTTTGCCGCCCGGGCGGCGCATTTGGCAACTGCCTTGCGTTTTTGGCGGCGCGGCCGGACCGCAATTGGCCGAGGCCGCGGCCTTAGCGGGTTGCGCTCCAGACCAAGCGATTGCGCAGATCTGCGCCAAGCCATTGCGGGTATTGGCCTTGGGCTTTTCCCCGGGCCAGCCTTATCTGGGCAGTTTGCCGACAGCTTGGGATATTCCCCGGCAAACCGAATTGACCCAAACTGTGCCTGTGGGGGCGGTGGTGGTCGCTGTGCGCCAGATCATTATCTTCACCGCTCCAAGCCCCACAGGCTGGCGGCAAATCGGTCAAAGCGGTTTTCGCGGCTTCCAACCCAAAAACGCTCCACCGATCTTACTGCGCCCGGGCGATGAGGTGCAGTTGCGCTCCGTCAGCGCTGAGGCCTTTGCCGCAATGGCCGATACCGGCGGGATTTGCGAGCCATTGCCATGAACCGGGCGCTGATCGTGGAAAGCGCGGGCCCTGCGGTGAGCCTGCAAGATCTGGGGCGACCGGGCTTTCTGGCAGCCGGTCTTTCGCCGGGCGGGGCAATGGATCCCCAAGCCCTGGCAGAGGCAGTCGCGCTATTGGCCGCGCGCCCAGGAGATGCGGCCTTAGAGATGGGCGCCTTGGGCGGGCGGTTTCGCCTGGCAGGCGGGGCCGCTCGTATCGCCCTGACCGGCGCGCCCATGCGGGCCAAATCCGATGGGGTGCCTCTGCGCTGGAACGCGGTGCATATGATCGAAGATGGCAGCGTGATCGAGATCGGGGCCTGCCAAGAGGGGCGTTATGGCTATCTGAGCATCGGCGGCGGCATTGCCACCGAGCAGGTGATGGGATCACGAGCCTTTCATTCCCGCGCCGGGCTTGGCCAAGCCATCGCCCCAGGGATGCAACTGCCCTTGGGCAAGGACACTGCCCCCACACGCTATGGGCGGATGCTGCCCGCCGATCCCCGGTTTCAGGGCGGGGTTTTGCGGGTTTTGCCCAATGCGCAAACCGCGCTGTTTTCCCCAGCGCAACGGGCAGCCTTTGCCGCGACGCGCTTTACCATCTCAGCGCGGGGCAATCGCTTGGGCGCTGCCCTGGCCCTAAGCGACAGCCGCCATATGGCGCAGTTTACCTTGGCCGAAGGGTTAAGCCTGCTGAGTGAAACCACCCTGGCCGGAGATATTCAGATCACAGGCGATGGCACGCCATTTATACTGATGGCGGACTGCCAGACCATGGGGGGCTATCCCCGAATAGCTTCCATTTTGCCTCAGGATATCCCCCGCGCCGCGCAAGCGGCCCCAGGCAGCGTGGTGGAATTTCGTTGGATTGATCCGTCAGAGGCGCTGAGCTTGCATCATGCCTGGAGGCAAAGCTTGGCGCGATTGCCCGCCCAATGCCTGCCGATGATCCGTGACCCGGCAGATATGCCAGATCTGCTCACAGCGCAGTTGATCAGCGGTGTCACCGACGGAGCAGAGCGAGAACCGCAGGCGGAGCGGCCCGAGAAATAGCGCACCCGGCCCGCGATGCAGGCCAGGTCTCGCATGGCCCAGCGCATAGTGCGGGCGCTTGATCGATAGGTCAGGCTTTCCAGCGAGAAGCGGTTTTGCCCAGAAGCAACCCGCCGCATCCGGTGAGCAGCAGCAGCAAAGCCGAAGGCAAAGGGACCGGTACAGGGTTGGTTACCCCGCCGCCAGAACCGCCACCGGACCCACCGCCCGAGCCACCTCCAGTGCCGCCGCCGAACCCTCCGCCAGAGCCGCCACCCATGGTACCACCGCCGGAACCAGATCCAAAACCACCGCCGCCAAAGCCGCCGCCAGAACCGCCACCGGAGCCACCGCCTGAGCCCGTTCCTGATCCGCCGCTGCCAGGCAGATTGGCCAAAACCGTGCCGCCGCCACTGCTACCGCCGCCACCAGCGCCTGAACCAAAACCCGGAAAGCTGGCACTTCTAGAATTCGCCAAGCCGCCGGAATTGTCATAAAGGATCGCCGATGCCGGCCCCGCCGCGTAAGGGGTCAAAACACCACCGGACAGCCCCCCACCCGCAGCACTCAACGGATCATCTGGGTCATTGCACAGATGTGCACGCCAATTCTCCATACTATCGCCATCTTCCCAGATCCCGCCGGGGCCATCCCCAATGCCGCCATCCGCCCCTGCATGGGCCATATGCGCCATTGGCAATGCAGCAGGCAGAGCCAAGCAGGCCAATACAGCTAAGCGTTTGACAAAGCCGCCTGCGGAAAATGGGCGTTTGGTAATTTTATCTGAAAGAACAAAGCTCATTGCACGTCTCCCGTGGATGCGCCGGACACGGCGTGGGGCGAAGCGATCTGGGGTTTTCTGCGCCTGGTGAACCGATAGGCACCCCAAGCAGGCAACATCAGCGCCAAGCCATAGAACAAGGCTTTGCGCCCTTGAGCGATAAGCCCGCCGCCATCGCCCGCCTGCGCCGCAGACCCGTTGTTTCTGCCCTCGGCCTTTGGATCATAAGATGACGAGCTGACCGCCGCAGGATACATCCGGGATTCCCAGCCTTCCACGAAGCCCTCATCGGCCAAAGCGGGGGGCAATACCGTGCCTGACGGGGCGCGGCCCCAGCTTGAAACCTCGGCTTGGGACGCATCCGAACGCTCAATGACCCCGCTGCAAACCAGCTTGCGCCATTGCTCGCGCGCCGCTTGGCTGGGGCTGAGCGCCACATCGCCTTGTGTGGCACTGATCTGGGCCGCATTATCGCCGCCGGTAGCAATAAAAGCCTCGGATGGGATCTCATTAGCAAAGGCACCAGAGACCAAACCGCCGCAAAACCCACAGAGCAAAACCATGCGCTGCGCCATATTGCGCGTTAAGGTCCACCGCCCCACAGCGCTCTCAGGCTGTGGTAAGCTCCTTGTGACGCTGTTTTGTGACTGTGTCATTCCGCATCCCCTCGGCATTGAGGTCAGAGCGATACCAAGTCACACCGTCACAGGTGTTGATGCTAGAAGGTGATTTTGTGACCATTTTGGGGCAGGCTTGCTTGCCTTGGCTGATCCGCCGAACCGCTGCGGGACGGCAATGTCACTGCAAATCTTGCGGGTGATCTATATCGGTCAATTCCCGGGCCGGGCAGGCAATGCGGGCCGCAGGCAGGGTGGTTTGCAAAAGCTTCGAGGCCCCCTGATCCCCCTGCAACCCTTGCAGCTGGTCAAAATATTGCGCGTCAAACCAGGCAGGAGGCATCAATTGCCCATCGCGAGAGCTCGCAGATAGTCCATGCGCCGCCCCAGCATGGTAAAGCGCCTGCAAATGGCCGCTGGTGATCAATGGCATATCCGCAAGCGCCACCAACGCCCCTTGGGCCCCGTTCTCTTGAACTGCCGCAATGCCCTGGCGCAAACTCTCCGACAATGCCGGCGCATCATCCCTGAGCAATACCGGCGTAAACCCCGGCAGCAGCGGCATCAGATCAGGATCGCGCAGCACCACCCATAAATGCTCGAACCCACATTCCCGCAGCCTTGCGACGGCATGTTGGATCAGCGGCTTGCCTCGATAAACCGCTGTCAGCTTGTTGGCTGGGCCAAATCTCTGAGAGATGCCCGCAGCCAGCAAAAGCCCCGCTCGCGGCCCTCCATCCCCCCTTGTCACCGGTGTTTTCCTTTCCAGGCCATGATTGCAATTCCCCTGGCTGACTGCCATGTTTCAGGCATGTTTTCGAAACTCTTTGGGCGCGCCAAAACACCGAGTTTTGACGGTTATGAGGATCTCCCCTATCCTGATCAACCGGTCGAGATTGTCGGAGATATACATGGGTGCTCCGATCTGATGGATGCCCTTCCCCCATGCATTGCGGGCATTCCCCGTATCTTTGTGGGCGATGTGGTGGATCGCGGCCCAGATAGCCATGGCTGCTTAAAACGGCTGCAAGCCCATGAGGCCGAGGGCCAGGGCACCTGTTTGCTTGGCAATCACGAAGCCATGCTATTGGCCTTCTTAGACGCCCCAAAGCAAAGCGGAGCGCGTTGGTTGCGCCATGGTGGGCTGGAAACCTTGGCCAGCTTTGGCATTCCCCTCGGCGGACCGACCCTCGAGCCTGCCCAAATTCTTGCCCTACGCGATGCCTTTCGCGAAGCGATGGGCCCGGAGCTTGAAACCTGGCTGCGCAACCGGCCATCGCTATGGCGCAGCGGGTCTTTGGTGGTGACCCATGCGGGCGCGGATCCATCCCGGGCCATCACAGAACAACCGCAAAATGCTTTGATCTGGGGGCATCGAAATTTCTTTCAAAAGCGGCGCAGCGATGGGCTTTGGGTGGCCCATGGGCATGTGATCGTTGATCATCCCTGCGCCGAAGATGGCCGTATTTCTTTGGATACTGGTGCCTATCTTACCGGGCGTTTGACCATGGCCCGTATCGACCCCTCTGGCACGGTAACTTTTTCGATTTTCGCCCTGAAGTAACGGTGATTTTATTAGAGAATCACCTATATCTTATCGATCTGCACAGATTGGCCCCGAACGGCTGAAGCAGCCTATAATTGCGCCATAAAAAACAGCACAACCTTTGGTTGTTTTTCGTGTGATTTCGGCAATTATTCATAAGAGATACACATAAGAAAAACCTTTTCATTAAAACAGCTTAACAGAAAACCCGCTTAGGTTGCAAAAAGTAACTGAAAAAGCATTGTTATCAAATTTGATTTGGGTCAAATTCTGCCTAATAACGAAATGAATCCGTAAGTTTTAACGGTACCAACGGATCGGCAGATGCCGTTCCCCAGGAAAGCTCGATCTGGAGGAAGACTCGTGTTAATGATTTCGCGGAAAATTCTGTTTGCTGCGGGGCTTGTTGCGCTGCTCGCATTCTCTTTGGCCACCAATGCAAAAGCGGCCACGACCCCTCCACCTCTTGAGGTGTTCGATACCGAGTTCTTCGAACTCGACGTGCCAGATCCTGCATTCTTTACCCGGAAGCTGAAAAACGGCCTGGGCGTAGCGATCACCGATATCCAGTTTATCTTCTCGCCCGAGCTGCCGGTGCTGCCCGCCCCGCCCAGCAGCAGCGCGATTAAGGTCATCACTGCCACCACCAGCAATCTGCATTATAGCGGCTTTTCCATCGCAAACGGCCGCACCTTTAACGCAGTTTTGGGCGGTTTGGACCCTAATGGCCGCGTCGCGATGGCTGTGAACAACACCACATTGCTCAGCAAGAGCGACATCACTGGGATCTTCAATGGCTTTGACGGCAACACTGGTAACCCCAGCCCCGTGCCGCTGCCCGCAGGGATCTTGCTTTTGGGTTCTGGCCTGATGGTTCTGGGCGCACGCCGGTTTCTGAAACCTGCCGCTTAATCCTTGCTGAATTGAGCATCGGCGTTGCACAAAGCGCCGCTCAATTTCGCCGCAAGATTATCTGATTTAATGCCGGGATTTTCCCGGCATTTTTCATTTAATGAAGACAATAAAAAAGACACATTCCAAATTCTGATTTGGATATAATTCAATTTCATTTTGCAGCGCTGCAAAATGAATGGCGCGCCGGTCACGCCACATGTTGTTTTTGAGCCTCAAGAAACGCTTCATAAGCGCGGGTCAGATCACGGGGATCATTGCCGATTTGCGTGCTCAACGCCCGGCGCCACACCCGCGCCCCAGGCTGGCCCGCAAAAAGGCCCAGCATATGGCGGGTCACATCATGCAGCTTGCCGCCATCTGCAATGTGACCAGCTGCATAAGACGCCATAGCCTCGATCACCGCGGGCATTTCCGCGGGCGCGGTCTGACCGCCATAGATCACCCGATCCGCATCTCTCAAGATTTGCGCCGGGCTATGATAGGCCGCGCGCCCGATCATCACCCCATCTAACCCCTGGGCGAGCTGCTCTTGCGCCGCCTCAAGGCTTTCAATCCCGCCATTGATGGAGATGCTCAGATCTGGGAAATCACGCTTCATCTGCTGCACCAGCGCATAATCCAGCGGCGGCACGCTGCGGTTCTGTTTCGGGCTCAGCCCTTGCAACCAGGCTTTGCGCGCATGGATGGTGATCTGGCGCAGCCCCGTGGCCCGCAGGGTTTCTAGAAAACCGGGCAAAACCTCGGCCGGGTCTTGATCATCAACGCCGATCCGGCATTTCACGGTGACGTCCCGAGGCTGCGCAGCGGCCATTTGTGACACGCATTCCGCCACCAATTCCGGGGATTTCATCAAAACCGCGCCAAAGGCCCCCGATTGCACCCGATCCGAAGGGCAGCCGACATTGAGATTGATCTCATCATAGCCTTCCTCCGCGCCCATACGCGCCGCCTTCGCCAGCTCGCTGGGATCCGAGCCCCCAAGTTGCAAAGCCACCGGATGCTCTATGGCCTCAAAGCGCAGCAAATGCCGGGCTTGCCCCTGCACCAAAGCCGGGGCGGTCACCATCTCCGTATAGAGCAACACCTGCCGGGACAGCTGCCGGTGAAAATAGCGGCAATGGCGATCGGTCCAATCCATCATCGGCGCCACGGAAAGCCGAGACGCAGCACGCGTGCAATGAGGGTCGTCACTCTGGGTCATATGGGGCTCAAACTGGCCAAGCGGGCAAACGCGGAAAGTGGCGATCCCACGAGGACTCGAACCCCGAACCTGCTGATTAGAAGTCAGCTGCTCTATCCAGTTGAGCTATGGGACCACGAGGTCTGTTTATGGGCTTGCCGCTGCGCACGCAACCGCGCTTGAAAACCGCTCTCGCCCATTGAGGCCTGGGCATGGCGGGGATTATAGCCGGTCGCGCAAACTGTACCAAAGCATCGCAAGCACCAAGAGCGGATGGCGCAGCGCCTGCCTACCAGGAAAGGCGGGGCTTGGCACCTTCGCCATCAGATCAAACCGCTCTGCCTGCCCAGCGATCGCTTCGGCCGCGATTTGCCCCGCCAAGGTTGCCATGGCCACCCCCGCCCCAGAATAGCCCGAAAGGCTAAGGATATTGCCCGAAAGCCGGGCAAAATGGGGCATCCGGTTCATAGTGATCGCCAAACTGCCCCCCCAAGCGTAATCGATCTTTGCCCCTTTGAGCTGCGGAAAAATCTGCTCCATCGGTCGGCGCACGGCCCCTGCAATGTCACTGGGAAAGCGATAGCCATAGCTTTCCGTGCCACCAAAAAGCAGCCGGCGATCCTCGGAGAACCGGAAATAATTCACCACAAATTTGCTATCGGCCACAGCGCAATTGCCTGCGATCAATGCCTCTTGATCTGCACGATCAAAGGGCGCGGTGGCGATGATGTAATTATTGATGGGCATCACCCGCGCCGCGACCTCTGGCACCAGCCCGCCCAGATAGCCGTTACAGCCCAGCAGCAGGTAATCCGCCTGGATTTGGGCCGCATTGGTATCCACCCGCACCGGGCTGCCCCGATGGATTTCGAGCGCTTTGGAGCGCTCAAAAATCCGCACCCCCGCAGCCTGAGCCATACGCGCCAGCCCCAAGGCAAATTCCAGCGGATGGATATGCCCGCCCTCCGGGTCGAAAAGCCCGCCATGATAGGCACAAGAATTCACCCGAGCGCGGCAGGCCTCGCGCTCCAGCATTTGGATCTGGCTTTGGCCATACTCATTCTGCAGCTTTGCCACATAGCGGCGCAGATGAGGCAATTCGCTTTGCCGGTGGACTGTGTGCAGCAGCCCGGGGTGAAACGCTGTCTGCACCAGATCCGATGCCGCCAGATCGCGCAGCAAAGTGACCGCTTGATCGCCGATCTGCCACAGCGCTTGGGCATGATCTCGGCCCAGCATCTGCTCTAGCGCGTCTTGTTCCAGCCGCTGGCCGCGGCTGACCTGGCCCCCATTGCGACCCGATGCGCCAAACCCCACCCGCTGAGCTTCGAGCAAGATCACATCATATCCCGCTTGCGCCAGATGCAGCGCCGCAGACAGGCCCGTATAGCCGCCCCCGATCACACAAATATCGCAGCGCAGCGCAGCAGCAGCGGCGGGAAAGGGCGGCAAGGGGGCGGCGCTGGCCGCGTAATAGGAATTGGGATAGGCTCCAGGCCGGTCATTTGCGGTCAGCAAATCCATCGCGCAACCTCCCATCGGCCCGGCCCAGATCAAGCCGAGTGGTAAAGATCCTCGGCCCGCAGCAGCTCGAAACATTCATCCAAGGCTTTGCGGGCCCGGGTGATCAAAATCTCGATCTCATCAGGGGTGATCACCAATGGCGGCGCCACCACCATGCGATCGCCCACATGGCGCATGATCAGATTATTGGCAAAGGACCGCTCGCGGCAGCGCGTCCCGACGGTGCCCACAGGCGAGGCAAAAGCCGCCCGGCGGGATTTATCCGGGGTCAGCGCCAGGGAGGCCATCATGCCTTTGATCACGGTCTCCCCCACCAGGGGATGATCCCCCAGGCTTTCCCAAGCCTCTTTCAAAGCCGGGGCAGCGGTGTTTTGCACATGGGCGATCACCGATTCCTCTTCCATGATGCGTAGGTTTTCCAGCGCCACGGCGCAGGCCACCGGATGGCCGGAATAAGTATAGCCATGGCTAAACTCGATCCCATCCAAAACCCCGGTGATCTCATCGGACACAATCGAAGCCCCGATCGGCGCATAGCCAGAGCTCAGCCCTTTGGCCACGGTCATGATATCCGGGGCAATGTCATAGCTTTGGGCGCCGAACCATTCCCCCGTACGGCCAAAACCGCAGATCACCTCATCCAAGATCAACAAAATACCATAGGCATCACAGATCCGCCGGATCTCGGGCCAATAGCTGTATGGCGGGATGATCACCCCGCCTGCGCCTTGCACCGGCTCGGCGATAAAGGCGCCCACCCGCTCTGGCCCAATTTCTTGGATCTTCGCCTCTAGTTGTTGGGCGCGGGCCAGGCCGAATTCCTCTGGGGACATCTCGCCCCCTTCTGCCCACCAATTGGGTTGATCGATATGGGCAATGCCCGGGATCGGCAGCCCGCCTTGGGCATGCATGCCTTTCATCCCGCCCAGCGAGGCCCCGCCCATGGTAGAGCCGTGATAGCCATTCCAACGGGCGATGATCACATCGCGCTCAGGCTGGCCCTTAGCGGCCCAATAAGCCCGCACCATGCGGATATTGGTGTCATTGGCCTCGGACCCGCCACTGGCATAGAACACATGGTTCAGATCGCCCGGCGCCAGGGCCGCCAATTTCTGGGCCAAAGCCAGCGCCGGTACATGGGTGGTTTGGAAAAACGTGTTGTAATAGGGCAGCTCGCGCATTTGCCGCGCGGCGGCCTCGGCCAGCTCATCGCGGCCATAGCCGATATTCACGCACCATAGCCCCGACATAGCATCTAGGATCTCGGCCCCGTCACTGTCGCGCATCCACACCCCTTTGGCCGAGGTGATCACGCGCGCGCCTTTTTCGCGCAGCCCCTGCCCCATGGTAAACGGATGCATATGATGAGCGCTGTCGATGGCCTGAAGCTCGGCGGTGGGCAGATGGTTTGTCAGCAAAGTCATAGCGTGTGTGAAGTCCAAAGGATCATCGGGGCAAAGCGCTTCTATCGCACCGCCCCCTCATCCGCTTTGATCAAGTTTCCCGCGAGCGTCAATCGCCAGAGCCAAACTCCGCTAGGCGACAGCGATGCTTTGGCTCAGCAACGCCGTCCTTTGGGCGATGTTGCGCGCCATTTCAGCACCAATCGCGTCAGCATCACCGGCGGCAAAAACCAGCAGCAAGGCTTGGTTCTGCGCAGCCAACCCTTTGGTGCCGCCACTATGTTGGACCGCCGCGCGCATGGCAGGGCCCAGTTGCAGCCACAGCGATCTGGCAAGGCGCTCTAACACCGGGGCCTGGGCCAATTCATATAGCGCAAAATGAAATCGGTAATCCCATTCCAAGAATTCGCGGTGATCTTGCGCGGCGCTGGCTCGCGCGCCCCCATGGGCCAGGCGGGCAAGCTCAGCTCGGGTGTCTTCATCGCCGCGGGGCGCTGCACGTTTGGCCAATTCCGGCTCGACGGTTTCGCGCAGCAATTGAATATCCTTTAGACGCTGATCATCCATTTTAGGGACAGAGACGCGCCGGTTTTCATGGGAGACCAACGCCCCTTCCGCATTCAACCTCCGCATGCTTTCACGGATCGGCGTGATCCCAACGCCCAAGCGATTTGATACTCCGTGGATCGTTACCGCGTGGCCGGGCAAGTAATCACCAAATAGAATGAGTGATTTGATTTGCTCGTACACCTCCGCATGAACGGGACGTTTCACCATTTTTATTTCCATAACAACAACAATAGCCCTGATTAATCGGGAAATTTTGCGCAATATGCAAACACTCAATCCAGCGGACGAAATATTATCAAAATACTCAAGAAAAACATGCCGTCCCGCGGCATAAGGCAACCCCGGTTCTAGCCTGGGCGCGCAGTTTCGCGTGAAAGGAGAGCCCTTGCGGCGCAACTTGGCTGCGCCATGGGGGGAAGCTCCATGGGCTAATCTGGGCCGCTACATTCCCCAGAGAGTCACGCGGTCAAAGCAGAGCAGGCCCCCTAGGACCTGCTCCTAGACGCCACCTTCCCCTGCGCTCCGCGCGTTCGCAGCTGAGCAGGTCCACCGGACCTGCTCCTAGACGCTGCTCACCCCATGCGTTCCGAAGCATAGCTGCCGGGGCTGGCGGGGAAGACCACGGTTTTGTTCCCATTCAAGAACACCCGGTGGTGGATATGGGCATGGATTGCCCGGCTCAGCACCAGGCTTTCCACATCCCGGCCCAAGGACACGTAATCGGAAGGCGATTGCGCATGGCTCACCCGCACGATGTCTTGCTCGATGATCGGGCCTTCATCGAGATCCGCGGTCACATAATGCGAGGTCGCCCCGATCAGCTTCACCCCGCGCTCATAGGCTTGTTTATAAGGGTTCGCGCCTTTGAAGCTGGGCAAGAAGGAATGGTGGATATTGATGATCCGCCCGGACATTTTCTGGCACATCTCGTCCGACAGCACCTGCATATAGCGCGCCAGCACGATCAGTTCCGCCCCGGTTTCCTCGACAATGGCCATTTGCTGGGCCTCGGCCTGAGGTTTGTTTTCCTTGGTCACCTTGATGCAGTGGAACGGGATGTCGTGGTTCACCACGACCTTTTGATAGTCCATATGATTGGAGATCACGCCCACAATATCGATGGGCAGCGCCCCGATCCGCCAGCGATAGAGCAGATCGTTCAAGCAATGCCCAAAACGCGACACCATGATGATCACTTTCATCCGCGTCCCCGCATCATGGAAACAGGCCTGCATCTGAAACTTCTCGGCAATGGGTGCGAAATGCGCTTCAAGCGCATCGCGATCCTGGGCCTGCTCAGACGTCACAGAGATGCGCATAAAGAACTGGCCCGTTTCCGCATCATCGAATTGCTGGGCATCGTTCAAGCTACAACCTTGATCGGCCAGAAACTGGGCGGTTTCGGCAACGATCCCACGGGTGGAGGGACAAGCAACAGTCAGGGTAAATTTATGCACGGCGCGAGGTCTCTCTCTGGCTGGGCCGCAACAAGGGGCTGTCGCAGCGCATGATCTATGCAGGCAACGCTAGGCCAAGCCATTTGCACCGCGGCCAGCAGCACCGACATTCCGCGCCCTGCCTGCGACCTCTCGCCAGCTCTCGGGCTCGCATCATGTGGCGATAGATCACTCGCAACCAAACGGACTCGAGCATAAATATGACGAATATGCGCCATTGCCGCGCTTTTGGTGGTCTGTTTACCATCTAAGGGAGAGGGGCGTTACATGCGCACAATCGTATTTATCGTTGGAATGCATCGCAGCGGCACCAGTGCGCTTGCGGGATGCCTGGTCCAATTGGGATATCCGCTCCCCCAAGATCCCATGCTCGGCACTGTCCATAACCCCAAAGGCTATTTCGAATCCAACGCCATTCGCCATGCCAATGACCGTGCCCTTGCTGCGATCGGGCGAAACTGGTCCGATTGCCGCCCTCCCGATCTGAGCGCTTTGCCAGACAAAGAGGCCATCCTTTGCGATCTTGAACAAACGCTGCTCGCGGAATTCCCCCAAGCGGATAAAATCGCTCTGAAAGATCCTCGTATCAGTTTGCTTTTGCCGCTCTGGCTCGAAATCTGCGAACGCCAGAACTATGCGGCCAAAATCATCCTCATGCGCCGCCATCCCGAAGAGGTCGCAGCCTCGCTCAATCGCCGGGACAACATGCCTTTTGCGACCGGATATTACCTATGGTCGCGCTACACGCTTGAAGCCGAGCGCCATTCGCGGGGCACATCGCGCCTGCGGGTGGACAGCAAAGCCCTGATGCAGGCCCCCGAAGCAACGCTGAGCCAGGTTGTTGAGTTTTTAGGAGATGATAGCGCCCGCGAAAATCTGGCCGCCGGGCAGCTTGATGGGTTTGTGCAGCCTGACCTTCTGCAAGTGCCCGACTGCCCCGACATCCCCGCCCGGCAAGATGCGGATGGGATATTCAACGCGCTTGATCAGATCGGTCAATTGGATGCGCCGGATTGCGATCGCAAGATCGCGCAGCTGAACGCCTATCACCAAGCCCTGGCCGGCAGCAGTCATGCTCTGCATGATCTCAGTACCGATCTGCGAAAAGACCTCTCAAGGCTGCAAGATAGCCTGAAAAGCTTTAAAGACTTCCGCGCCAAACATGCCGAGCTTGGCAAGCAACGGGATGAATTAAAGGCACAATATGCGCAAACCTTAAAACAATGCGATGAAGCGATCACGAAACACGGCACGCTGAACAACCGGCACGATGCGCTCACGGAAAAATGGGAAACAACTCAGGCAGCCTATGAGCAAACCCAAAGCAAGCTCGATCTGGCCCTGCTACAGCTCCAAGCCTGCGAACAGCATATCCAGCACCTGTCGGAAAGCTTAGAAGATTGCCGCAAAAACCCCTTTGCCACGCTTAGCGAGAATCTGAGCTATCGCGTGCTGATCAGCCTGTCCAAAATGGACAAAATCTTACCCGGATCCACAAGGGAGACCCTGAAAAACACTGCCAAACCCAAAAGCCCGCGGCGAGATTCGTTAAAGAATCGTCAACCATTTGGAGCCATCGAAACTCTTAAATAGGCCCGTGTTGCCAAGCCAGATATGGAGATCTATGGAGATCCATCTCGAATTGACACCGCTCTGTATGGCAATGGTCTCAGCACAGGTGCCTTTCACGACCCAAGAGCGGCCAGCCGCTCGTATTTAGGCATAGATATGACCAACGCATTCTCCGCTGTCATATATGAACAAAACAGATGCTCCTTTGGCGGCTTCTCATTTCCTGTGCAGGGCGCCGCAAAGGCTCGCGCGCTTGACAGCAGTGACCTGCGGCCTCGGCAAAAGGTCGATGTGGGAAACGCGCCCGCCCTAGCCTCTTGGCAGGCCTCCAACCCGCCTGCGACCATTATTCTCGACTTTCCCCCACTAGAACCTGGTGGTCTGAACATCGCCCACCTATCTTCTTGCGATAACCGCACTGATCGCCCCAAAGACGCGGAAGAAGACGCTTCTGAGCCCTTTTTTCGCTTCCTTCCGGGCCATGGGACCGAAGAAGGCGCAGGAAAGGATAACCCCGCAAACGCATTTCTGTTAGACACGGAGAAAGCCTGGAATGATGCGGTTGCGTTGAACATGCTGGACAGTATTTCAGAGATAAGTTTTTACAACAGCCCGGTTCTGCTGCGCAGATGTTCCACCCAAGCATGCAAGATTAAGAGCCGGAAACAGTGACCAAGACAGCCCCCAAGGATAGCCCTTTGACCAATCTCCACGAAATAACGGCATCCAGAAGCACCGCTGTTGACTCAGATCCACAAGACAGCCGTATCGCGACCTTGGAAATGCTTGTTTCCGCAAAAACCACGGAAAACGCCATCCTGAAAAGGGAAAAGCGCGCAACCGAGGCCCAGCTGGAATCCTTACGCTGTAAAGCCGGTTTGGTCGAAAAGGCCCTGGTGGAGGCCCGGCGCAAGCCGATCAAACAGATGGGCAAACTGCTCCAATACAAGCTGTTGCGCCTGTTATCGATGTCGAGACCGCTGGTATCCGAAAAAGCGGCCACCCGTTTTGCAAATAGCGCCGCCAAACGGCATCCTTCTAAGATGCCTGGGCCGAAACAGGTTCGCAAATTGCAGCCGCTTCCTACAGCTGCGGCAGAGATCGACCAGCCAATCGCGGTCGATGATGCCGCAACAAAGCCCCATGACACTGCTTATTTCGTGGAAAGCAATGCGCTTGCCGCACGGCTGCTGCCGGTGGCCGGATCTGGGTTTTGGGACGAAGACTGGTATTTCAACCGTCATCAAGAAGAAATCGCAGCCGCGGCCAAGCGCGATGAGCGCATTACCAGCGCCCTGCATCACTATCTATTGGAAGGCTGGAAAAAGGGCTATGAGCCTGCGCCGAACTTCACCCTAAAGCGCTCGCCGCTTCACGGCGAAGATCCGATCACTCATTTCCTGACCAAGCTGCTGCGCAACGGGTATCAGTTCGAAGATAATGTCTGGTTCCCATCTTCCGATGAACTAGAGCAGTACACGCAGAACAAAGCCTCTCGCCAGGCGAACCGGGTGATCTATACCTGTATCGCCGGTGGCTATGACGAGTTGATGCAGCCCAAATATATTGATGCAGCGTCCGATTACATTTGCTTCACAGACCAGGCCGATCTTTTGACCCAGGGCGAGATTGGGGTCTGGACCATGCGCGCGTTGCGCAAAGTGCAGGGCAATGAATCCCTGTCCAATCGCTGGCACAAGCTGCACCCTCACCTGCTGTTCCCTGAGTATCAGGAAAGCATCTATATTGATGGCAATGTGAATGTGTTGTCATCTTATCTATTTGATAAAATTTCCGAACATACCACCGATCTGTTGTTGCCACGGCATTTCATGCGCAACTGCGTAATGGAAGAAAAAGACACGATCATCAGCACCAACCGGATCAACAAATCCGCCGCTGAAAAGCTCGACAGCTTGATGCAAAAGGCGAAATCCGAGGGCTTTCCCGAGGGTTGGGGGCTGAGTGAAAACAATGTGATCTTCCGCAACCACCATGACCCCAAGATCATCGCATTGATGGAAGAATGGTGGGAGATGGTGGAAACGGTCGCCCCGCGGGATCAGGCCCATCTGTGTTATCTTCTGTGGAAACACGGGTTTTCGTTCGAGGACATCACCTTCCCCAACTGCCGGACCCTTTACCAGGATTTCGCTGTGGTGCGTCACAACACCAGCCAAGAAATCACCCTGCGCAACGTGATCCAGCAAAAGCTCACACCGGCCTTTGGAGAGGACGCCGTTGCGGTTGTCATGTCCTGCAACGAAGCCTTTGTCAGCTATCTGGACGTGCTGCTGAGCTCGATTGCGAGCAACAGCAACCCCGAACGCTGTTATGACATCATCATCCTTCACCGGGATGTGAGCGCCCAATCGCAACAGCGCCTTATCAACATCCATGGGGCGGCCAAGAATTTCTCGGTCCGCTTCTATGATATGAGCACTGCCTTAGCGGCGCTGCAGGATATGGAACTCCACCTAGAGGGCTATGTCCCGGTGGAGACCTATAACAAAATCTTCCTCAAAGAGATTTTGGAAGGCTATGGCAAGATCGCCTATATCGACACGGATATTATCGTGAACCGCGACATTGCCGATCTGTTCGATATCGATCTTTGCGGCCGGGCGATTGGCTCTTCGCCCAATATCGCCAATATCCACGCGGCCAATGCGGGCAAATGGGTTAAGGAACGGGATTTTAAGGATTATCTCCAACGAGATCTCGGCATCTTGAATATCAGCCAGTATTTCCAAGCGGGGATCTTGCTGCTTGATCTCAAACACCGCAACACACGAAAACTGTTTCGCGATTGCGTAGAGAAGATCAACGAGGTCTTAGAGCCTGCCTTTTTCGATCAATGCATCTTCAACAGCGTCTTCTATGGGGATGTGCATTACTTCTCTACGGAATGGAATTTGGTCTGGTATCTTCAGAACTACTCCTACCTGCGCAACACCGTGCCCGAAGAGATGTTCTTTGATTATGCGCGATCTCGGAACCAGCCATCGATCGTGCATTTCGCGAGTGGGGACAAACCCACCAACAAGACCGATTGGCGTCTGGGAGAGTATTTCTGGAAATATGCGCTGCAAAGCCAAAGCAAAGATGTGCTTTTGGACTCGCTCGCACCCGAGCATCGCAACGCTCCGCAGGTCACTTCGGTGCTGGCCGGTCAGACGGTTATCCCTGAAATGATCCGGGTGCTGGTCCATATTCATCTTTACTACGAAGACCAGCTTCCCTTCATGCTCGAGACCATCGACAATCTTGGGGACTTCCCGAGAGATGTCTATTTCACGATCCAGCAAGGCTCGCAAATCGACCAAGCCGCAATCGCTGAACGCGTGCCTGGTTGTCACTTCATTGAGCTTCCCAATTTGGGCTATGATCTCTTCCCCTATCTCGAAGTGCTGCGCCACGTGCCTTTGTCGAAATATGACTACATCCTGAAGATGCACACCAAAGCCCCCCGCAGCGAAGAGCAAGGGTCTGTCTATGGCATTGACGTGCCCGGTTATGCATGGCGCGATGCATTGATCGGCTCATTGGCCGGCTCCCGCGAGATTTTCGCGGCCAATATCGAGCGGTTGGAAAGCGATCGAAGCCTTGGCGCCCTTGGCTGTAAGGACTTCATCTTTTCCACCGAAGAAAATCGTGAAGAAACCACCTATAACCTGCCCGGCTGGCGGTCTTACCTTAATGTCGATCACGGCAACACCTATGTAGGCGGCACCATGTTCCTGGCCCGGTCCTTCCCCTTTGAGCATTTCAGGAAGCTTTACAACCAACCAGAGCTTTTCCGGGGCGAGGCCATGAGCACCAAATCCCACAAGGATTTCGCCCATGTATTGGAGCGGTTCTGCGGGATCGTGGTGGAAAACGAAGGCTTGCGCATCGAAGGGGCATAACGCCTGTTTTGGTGTTCGCGGATTGCCGCTCAGCTTTGTGGGAGGCAGCCAGCCCCCCACAAAGAACAACCCGCGATCCCCGGATGATCGGCTCGCACCCCCCAGCTTCAAAGACCGGTTTATGGTGGCGCAGTGCCCCAAACCGCGAAGGCTCGGCGCCGAAACTTGAGACGACTCGCCTGCTCCCGTGGGCCGCAGCAACAGCCATATATGGCGCAACAGCGTCGATATTATGCGCTGATTGTTGCTGCGCTCGCGCTGCGACCCAAGGTAAGCGCTGCAGCGATCTTGACCCTTTTGGGGGGAGCGAGAAGAAGCAGGTTCGAATTCTGCACCATTTGGGCGGAACCAAGATCGGCAGCTTGCAAAGAGTATAAGATTGAACGGACAAATCTATTCCGCAACCAAGCTTCTTGCGGCACAGGCGGCGTTAGAACACCGCCAGATCGATGTTGCGCATATGTTCAAAGACACCGGCCTGAGCGCAGAGCATCTCTCGCGCGATGGGGTGCGGGTGTCGCTCTATCAGATCTTGCGGGCTTTCAAGAATATCTCGGACCAGCGCTGGCACCCAGAGCTGCCCTATGAGATCGGGCGCGAGCTGCATGTCTCGGCCTATGGGCTATATGGCTATGCGGTCTTGTGCAGCGAGCATACGGCGGATGCGGCGGATTTTGCGCAGCGCTTTCACCAGCTCGCCGCCCCGACAGCGGATATACAGGCCCAATATGAACCCGGTCATGAAGGTTGGGATATCGCGCCCATTGCCAATCCGCTGGAGGATGACGCCTTTCGGGTGTTTCTGATCAATCTTCAGATCGGTATCTTCACCTCGGTGCATCGCGATATCATGGGGCCGGAATTTACTCCGCATCTGATCGAGCTAAACTATGGCCCTGATGCACCCTATCACTTGCCGAAATATGCCGGGGCTGAGCTGCGCTTGAACAGCGGGCGCACCCGCTATCATGTGCATCGTGACTGGATCGGTCGCAAGCTTGCGCTTGGCAATCCCATTGTCTTTCGGGAAATGGCGCGAATTTGCGAAAGTGAATTACACAGCTTTCGTGGGTTTCGCAGCGCCGCCGGAGAGGTTCGGAATATCCTGCAACAAATGGCGGATCTTTCCGTGAGCATGGCTCAGGTCGCCGATGTGATGGGGGTGACCAGCCGAACCCTGCGCCGCAGGCTGAAACGGGAAAGCACCACCTTTAGCGATATCGTCAATGACCTGCGCGCCGATCAAGCGCGGCGCTATCTGCGCGAGGCGCAAATGCGGGTGGAAGATATCGCTTATGTGCTGGGGTTTTCGGAATCGGCCAGTTTCGTGCGCGCCTTTAAGCGTTGGACCGGCATGACCCCAAATGAGTATCGCCTCGCCCCTGGCTGTTAGACATTGCGCGAAGAGCTCCCCGCGCAATGCAAGTCTTGTTGCTTGGCAAGCCGATGGATCGGCTTAGAGGCTCCAACCAAAGCGAACGCCAACGGCCAGCGCATCATTGTTGCGGAACACCCCTGCGGGGAAAATCGGGCCCAATTCGGAATTGGCGTCGCCCAGATTCACATAAGTCACACCGCCGGTCACCTTGAGCTTGTCACGGGTATAAACCGCGCCCAGGGTGTAACGCAGCAAACCATCATAAGGCGCGAGGTTGCCGGTCGGGGTGTTGGACGGCGCTTCATAGCCGATCAAGCCAAGCAGCGACCAAGAATCGTTGAGCTTGCGTCCAATACCGAGGCGATAGGTGATCCAATCATCCTGGTAATCGGTGATCGAGTTGTTGAACACGCTGAAGAATTCCGGCGGGGCAATTTCAAAGCTGGACCATTCCACCCACCGCAGCGACCCGAACAGCAAGGTTTTAGGGTTCAGGCCGGTTTGGAATTCAAGATTGACCGATTGTGGCGTGTCCAACTCAGTTTCGGTGGCCACTGCCGGGCCGCCAAAGCTCTCGCTGGAATCCAAAGTGTGATCGATACCCGAATGATAGGTCAGGGCAACGCGTGCCGCGATTTCAGGACGCTCATAAGCGATACCCGCCAGATAACCAAAGGACCAATCGGCCTTGCCAGCAACGCTATAGCCGCCCAGGAACGGGATCCGTGCATCGGCTTCCATGCTCTGCAAGCGCAGACCACCATAGATGCTCATGCCAGTGTCGAAGTTATACTGGACGATGCCCGAGAAAGAATTTGATTTCAGCTCAGCAGTGGTGCCGGTCGCGAAGTAGTTCGAAACCGGATAGGTGACGTTCGCGCCAACAGGCTGATCAAAGATGATCGCGTAAGAGATTTTCTCGTTGATATCACCCTTATAGGCGGCCCCGAAAGCAACATAATCATCCAGCAGATCGCCCGAGGCCACGCCTGGGGTGAAGGAATCCGGTCCGCCAATGCCCGATGCATTGGGCATCACGGTGCGGAAACCCAGTTCCAGATATTCGCCCTCTTCGAACAGCGCGTTCACAGACAGTGCACTGCGTTCGATCCCGGCAGCATGGGCTGCGCCGGTCATTGCCAAAGTCACCGCAGCAGCAGCTTTAAGATGGTTCATGGTCTCTCCCTGCGAATGGGTCACTCGCCTGAGCCTTGGCGGCGGAACAGGGCTGATCCCCTGATCGCAGCGCGCAAGGCAAAATGTGTCTACAAGCCCGCAGAACATGTTGATTTTTGGGGGAGTAGCCATGACTATTGGGGTCATTTGGCTGA